>JAIROD010000833.1 GCA_031257725.1 Planctomycetaceae bacterium
TTACCAATATTGCATCCCTACGGGATGCGGATTTTTTTAATTACATTTTTTCTACCAATATGCCGTCCCTATCGGGACGGAAAAATTCAGGAACACAACCAAACTACTGAATAAATACAGTCTAACAACGCAGGGCAAGCTCACGCCGTTAACTTTCAGTAAATTCTGAATTATTAGAGATTCCCTCATTAACTGTACTTTCCAAACTTTCCAAAAAATTTAATCAAAATTCAAAATTCCTTAAAAATCCCTTTGCTCCCTAACCTTATTTTCAACCTGATTTTTCTAACTAAACAACCTTAGTAGCCAAAAATCATCAAAAATCCTACCTTATTACCTTATTTTGATAGGGTACGCATATTATTGTTAGGAAGGATGAGTTGTCAATAAGGTTAATAAGGTAATTTGTTATGTTGCCTTGCTGCTACTAAGGTTGTTTTTGTTTAGAAAATCAGGTTAGAAATAAGGTCTTGGGAACAATTACAGTACATTTTCGCCATTTCCACTAAAATATCAATTTTGAGCAAAATTTATAAAATAATTCAAAATGAAATTTAATACAATTTTGCGTCGAGTAGTTTATAACCTGTTCATAATAATAGTTTAACATTAATTCCTATTTTCCGTGAACACCACAGTAGGCGATAGCCGACTTGCCCATTGTGGAGGGATGGAAATCAGATGTTAAAACTGAAAGAATCACCATGCCGGCGTAAATCCGATTTCACGCCAACCACAAACAACAATCAAAAGATATAATTTCACAACAAACGTAAAATGAAAATGATACCGATACAAAATGAATCGTTACGAATAATCTTGTTAAGCGGTTGGTTTACCGTTTTGTTATTGATGTTCTCCTCTGTTTTCGCGGAAACGCCGGAACAAGTTGCTGCGCCGGAATCGAACGCTTTACCGGAATCGTTTTTTCAACCGGAACCGTCAGCAAAGCAGGCAATAACAACACCAACAATTCCGCCTAAATCCGAACGTCAGGAACCTTATCGTGTTTTTTTTCCAATTGATTCGTTTCAAAAAATGGTTGGTAACACGGTTTATATTCCGATGGATTTTCTGCAATTGTTGTCACAACATGCCAGGACGGCGGGTGCGGAACCGCATCATCAATGGAATATTGAACGGGCGGAGTATCAAGGTTCGCTTGTCCGCAACCCGCTCACTCAGGATATCGAACCGGCAGACGACTTCAAAGCGGTTTTTGAAATCAATTTGGATTCGGAAAACGCAACAATAATTTTTCCGTTATTGCCGCTTTTCCATGATCGTGTTTTTTGGGACGCAAAACCAATTCAGGCAATTCAGCGGACAGCGGCAAACAAAGAACAAAGCGTCTTGGCGTTTAATATTGAGAACGAAAAAAAAGGAAAACACCGTTTGGAAATTTCCCTTGCCCCAAAACAGGAAGAGTATGAGAAGACACGACGGATTTCCTTAAATATTCCCAAAGTTCCCAATACGGTTCTCCGGCTGAAAACACCGCAGGACGCACCGATAATTAACGTTTCGGAATGTTTGGGAGCGGTAACACCTAACTCGTTAACGTCGCCGAATTTTGTCGCGGAAATCGGTCTTTCGGATCGGCTTGTTTTTTCGTGGAATAACGAGTTAAACCGCAATGTCTTGACCGCGTCCGAAGTCGAACAATTTTTCCGGCTCTGGGCAAAACCAACCCAAGTCGAAATCCGAACTTATTTTCGTTTTAAAATTGAAGGCGGTCGTGTGTCGTCGCTTCATCTTCAAACGGATCCGCGTTGGCATCGTTCCGGTCCGTTTCACTGTGAAGAATATCCGATTGACCAAATCGAAACTTATCTCGATTCAACCACTACCGATAATAGAACATCGTTACAAAATGAAATTACCCGGCTGAATTTCAAAACGCCTGTTTCAGGAATTTTAACGGTGAGCGCAGGTTTTGTTCTTCGTGATTTTAACGGAATCGGTAATGTCCGGCTTCCTCAATTTCGTGCGTTACAATCACGGATTACACGATCCATGCTCGCCGTTTCCGCTGATCCGGTGTTGGAACTCGATTATCCGAAAACCGGTCTCGGAACCGGTTTTGAAACAGGGTTATCCGGTTCCGGTAACAATGAACATGCATTAGCCGAATACGATTTAACGAAAATAGAACCTTCATGGTTATTGGCAATTCGTACAAAAAATCAAACGCCGGCGGTTCGTTGGAATCAATCAATTCGTTTTAATGACGGCGATTCCAGCGTACTTTGTCGCGGTGAATTTTCGGCGGCGCGGGAAGTTTTTTTGCAACGTTTTTTCGTTCCCGTAACTTTTCACGTTGAATCGGTTGAAGTCCGCGATGCACAACAAAATCCTGTGGAAATTCGTGTTGCGGAAACAACGGTTAATCCGATTGATCCGGCAGATCCGATCAGTGAAAAACGTTCTCACCGGACAATCTTTTTCAAACGGGCTGTTTCAGGAAATTATACAATAACCATTCAAGGAAATTTTACAACAAAAATAAGTACGGACGGACGGACGGAAGAACCGGTTCCGCTTATTATTTTCGACGATGTTCAGACGGAAGAAAAATTATTGAATGTTTTTCGTACTTCTGCGGTTGTTGCAGAAATCAGAACGGAGGGAACCGGTTGGACAGCGTTAGAAATCGCGCCGATTGCGCCGAATCTCTTTCAGGATTCGATTCCGTTAAGTTCATGGAGATGGAATGTGCCGTCTGTTCCCCCAAACAACCCAACACCGGAATCATCGGCAGAACATCGGACATTCCGAACACCAACCTTTTCACTCATTCCAAACAAACCAATCATTCAGGGAGAACAAATTACAACAATTTCACGAAGTGTTACTGATATTTGGAATGTTACGTTTGATATTTTCTGGAACATTTCCGGCGGGGAACTGGATACGATTCGGTTTCGCTGGGACGACCAATGTGGTTCAATAATTTCGGTGGAGCCGGCGGTTCCGTTTACGCTGGAACAAAATGACGGTCATTCGCGTCTGGTTTTGTCACAAAAAATCCCGTTTTCCGGTCAACAGCATTTTCGAATTAAAGCAACATTAAACACGGCGGGAATTTCTGTTTCAGTTCCCAAACCGGTTCCTGAATCCGTTAAGGCGGAAAAAATTGAAACTAAAACATTTGTCATTTTGCCCCGATATGCGGACAACGAAATAATTCCTTGGAATCTGAACCGTCTTGAAACAGTTGATGAGACAACCCGAAAACAGTTGGAAGAAAAAACGGTTAAACTTCCAGAGGAAAATAAAGTATCGGTTCCCGGTACGATTCTGACGGTGCCGGAAGGAATTACCTCGCCCGCCGGAACCGTTCGGACAATTGTTGTACGTGAACCCGTTTCGGATACCAATTCACGTTTGTTTCTTCAGGCGGTTGGAAGCGGAACGGAAGATTTTACCGCAACAATAACTCGTGAAAATTCACCATCAGTGGTCAACCTTTACGACATGAACATTTTTATTAAAAACGACGGTGTTTTATTCGGAAGTGCAACGATTGATCTGAAAAGCCGGGCGCAGGATAGTTTTATTGTGCAAATGCCGCAAGGTTATGAACTAATTCGTGTAACGTGTTCGGGTATTGTGTCTAAAGGAATACGGTTGTCGGAAGAACGATGGAAAATTGCTTTCTGGTCAAGCGATTATCCGCAACGTATCAAAATTATCTTTCGCGGACAACTCGCCGACGACGGAAATTCTGTACAACCGTTGACGTTATCGAAATTGAGTAAGGAAAAACAAAGGGTGTTGTTGCGTTTTCCGATTTTGGAAGGAGTAATCGTACAACAAACACTTTGGACTATTTCATTTGAAACGCCGCATGACGAAATTCTTCCGCCGTTTGATATTTCGGTGCGCCGTAACCGCGAGGGGCAAGTTTTTAGTAACGTTTTACACGTTCATCATCCTGTATCGGGAGACAGGGCAATGCAAACGCTGCTCAAACTTAATTTAATTCGTCTGAACAATCTTCTTCTTATATTAAATTCTGTTTCCGCACCGCCGCTGGCGCGATTTGAAGAACTAAAACGTTGGTATGTTTATTGGTCGGACGAATGGTTTTCCACTGTCAATACGGTGGAATATCAAACCAAAAATTTCCCGTCAACACTTCAATCAAGCGGTCATGAACTTATTGTTGATGCGATAAATTCAACGTCCAATGAATCGGTTTCGGGATTTATTGGAACAATTCTTGAATCGAAAAATATTCCGATGTCGATTGAAGCATTAAAGCAACGTTATCAAAATGAAGTTTCAGCAAAATCACTCTCAACTGTTTCGGAAAACAATCATTCACGATCACCATTATTTTTTTCAAATTTACCGTTGCTGCGGCACGACAACATGATGAAGGATGTTTCCTATTTTTTTGGAGTGAGCGAAGAACCGCTTCGTGAGATTGATCTGATGTCGGAACCGGTCGGCTACCGTTTGCCTTTTTTTTTACGCAACAAATTATTGAATCATTTATTGCTTGGATTGGCGGTTCCGGTTTTTCTTTTGATTTTATCGATACGGTTTCATATTTGGGATTTATTTTTTCAGTTTCCGCATTTCTGGGGATTTGCGGCGGGGTTGTTGCTTTGGAGTTTATTTCCGCCCGGTTTTCTTGGAATTGCGGTATTTTTTTTAACCTTCCTGTCTTTTTGCTATCCCGCATGGTCACGCCGCCGTGAACTTTTTGAACAAGAAACAGGTAATAGTTGATAGAGGGAGGCGGATAGTGAAAAGTGAATAGTATAACAGAATAGAGTATCGTGTTTTTTTTAGTAACTGTCTATTTTATCATCAATCCGTTTTCTCATCATTCCTGTACCAATTGCATTGGGTTTGAATGATTCTATTGTCTAATCCCGCAGGGATGACACTTTATTAACCGTATGCTTTA
>JAIROD010000836.1 GCA_031257725.1 Planctomycetaceae bacterium
TAAAGCATACGGTTAATAAAGTGTCATCCCTGCGGGATTAGACAATAGAATCATTCAAACCAAATGCAATTGGTACATGAATGATGAGAAAACGGATTGATGATAAAATAGACAGTTACAGGACAAACCTTCCTGGTGTCAGTTAAATCTCAACCGGCGCGACCGTCCAGCGGACGGATCGCCTACCTCGCAATTTTCTACTTTAATTGACCTAATTGAACAACCAGCCTGTGAACGCTAGGAAAAATTTGGAAAGTGCAGTTAATAAATTAATAGTTAATAGTTAATAGTTAAACGACGGGGTTTACCCTGTGTTTGGGGGTTAAGTCTAATAATGCGGGGCAAGCTCACGCTGTTAACTTTCAGTCCATTCTGAATTATTAGAGATTCCCAAAGGTTGAAACAAAATAGACCGTTATAGACAGACGACTGAATAGTTACGAAAGATCACAAAGCATTTTTCACTTTTGCTAAGTTTTTCTTTTTCGGTAAATAGATTTCGCGTTTTGTTACAACTAATCCGGGATGGCTGTGTAACATTTTTGCTGTTAACTGTAACTTGATAATTTTAAGATCGTCGCGTAAATAAGAGGAAATTTCACATAATTTTGTTTTGCCGTTGAATTTTCTTTTTAATAGTTCAACGATAATATCGCTTAATGTTTGTGGTGCGGATATATTGTTTTTGAAACCATACGCAAGGCGTGTGTTCCCAAAAGTGAGGACAGATTCCGATCTCAATAACAAAGAAAATAGAAGATCAGACGTCCATGGTATTCTATGAGCCAGTTTGGGAAGTTTACTCTTACACTTAGACAGTAATTGATCGACTCTTGCATACAGTTCCCCATGTGAAATACAATGATTCCAATAATTCTTCGCAACACGGAGCATGGAGTCTTGTTTTGTTTGATTCCAACCTAAGGAATTAAGATGAACAATTAATCCTGCTTCATATCTTACCAGTGATGTAAAATGAATATAGGTACTGCTATATTGTTGGGAATGAATACCGATTTCCAGTGCATAATGTTTTAATGCCCTGTTACTGACAACATTTTTTTTCTGGGCAACCCAATCTTCCAGAATATCAATATTTCTTCTTTCATGTCTTTCCTTTGTAACACTAATACAAGGACTCCGCATAAAAGCAACTCCGAGCATGTCGCGTGCTTTCAGACAGGTGTGGAGCGCATGCACGGAAGGAATCCCCGCCGCAATACATTCAGATTGATATTCATCAAAAATGGTGTACAGCGAAATATAAGGAGATTTAACCTTTTTGAGTAATCGTTTCAATTTCTGCTCCATGGCGGGAAGGAGCGGATTATCTAAAGGAAGATGTCTTCGGTGTGCATAAACACCGCCGCGTTCCCAAAGAAAAACATCTTTTTGGTCAATACTCAAAACAGTAGCGGCTGTATTGACTTGCTTTTCAGTAAAACGTTTCTCTCCCAGACGATAATGTATAAGATCCAGAATTTCCTTGACACTAAGAGGATGCGTTGATCTTTTAAGTACATTAACGACCCTTTTTTGCATGGAATTGCCTTTAAGTTGAAAACTTTCATCCTCACTAAACAGTTGAAAATACAACGGATCGGAAAGACACTTCCAGTCTAAAAAATGTTCGGAAATTCGCGGAGGCAAGTCAACACATTCCGAACAACATGTATTCAAAAGCGTTGCAAGAAAATTTTTACGCCGCATGACTGTTTCTTGGTTTGCTTCTTCAGTCAAACTCAATATTTGTGTAATCAAAGGTCCGCATTTTACACAAGGATAAGACTTTATTGAGTAGTATCCTTTTCCATGATTTACAATTTTATCGATCACCCGATCAAGTAAAAATTTGACAAATGATTGAGTACAATCCTGTTCCGGCCAATTGTTGTCGGCTGCCAATTGTGCGGTAATTTCGCGGATGGGAGCAAATCCTCCGAGTGTTGCCAATGATTTTTCCAACATTTGACCAACTTCGGCAAAGAGACCGTGAATAGCAGCAAGATCGGATTGATTTTTATAGTTGGTTTCAATCTGGCGAATACGTTCACGAGTTATTCCGTATATTTGGGCGATTTGTTCCAGTGTTTTTCCGCAAACGCGATGCACCGCGATAACAATAGTTCGATCCGATTGAATATAACGTTTCAACAAGGAAACAAGAAATGTTTCCGGCGCGGATTTATCAAGCGGCAATAACGGAGGCGGGAAAATAGAAGACGGAATGGTTGTTTGAGCCGATTTGATCTGTGTTGAATTAATCTGTGTGAAATTGTTCGGTGTGGAATTGTTCGGTGTGGAATTGATCTGTGTGAAATTGTCCGGTGTGGAAAGGAGAAATTCTTGAATCCTCGTCTGAATCTCCGCAATTTTTGATTTTGAACAATATCTCAAAAGTAGAAGGTGTGAGCATGTTGTTAACAAAAGTTTCCCCAGTGAATGAATATCAATTTGTTTGACTATTGGCAACGCAGGTTTCGGAATAATTGAATTCAGAGGAGTATTCGGTAAAAATGTTTCATGAAACGCTGTTTCGGAAAAATTTCGGTTATGCTTTCCTCCAAAAAAAGGCAACGCAGATAAAGACTCTTTATTCATTTCCCGTTTCCAACCTTGCTCTCTTTCGTCATGAACAGAAAAGTCAAAGCGATTGGGCAACTCTAAACATGATTTAAGTAATTCATACTGTGCGGATCGGATTGCCCGAGCCGTCTGATCATTTGGAGCTAATTTCATAATATCTTCCAATGAGACCGAAAGAAAATCTTTTGCGGTTTCAAAATTATTAAGACATAATTTCACAACATTGTTTTGAGTTTTATTTCTTTGACAATAGAATAAGATATTGAAATAAGAGGGAACCGTACACAAAAATTCGATTGGCGTATATCGGCGTTGCCATTCGGATTGAATGTGCCGTAAGGCGGGATACTCTTCCGGAATGGCGAAAAAGAGGAAATCCCGTAACGAATGAACGGTATGTTGCTGAAGTAAGGTATTTTGCTGAAGTAACTCGTCGGCGATATCGGAAAGACCGCCGGAAGCCAACGGTTCGGAGGCAAGAAAATTATTCAAGGGATTTCCCGTTCCATGAGCAAGTTGAGAAAATTCACTTTGTATTTGGTAAAGTTCTTCATAATCCTCCTGTATCTGGGTATAAGAAAGTTTGAGGATATTCAGATTGAGTTTGGTTAACTCGCTTATTCTTGTGATGCCAAGATTCCACAATGTTTCCTTGGCATGCGAAGTCAAATCCAATAAAAAAACCGAATATTCACCGTCGTAGGAAAAATCGGAAAAAGAATCAATTTTGGCACGAACAATTTTTGTACGAACTTCCTTTTGTTTGGAAAAAAGGGAGTTTAAGGTTCCTATCCCGATATTGGGAATATTATTAATTTGATGAAAATCAAAACAGGCAAGGTCCTGCCAACTTGAGATATGAAACTTGATGAGGATTTTTTTTTCACGAGGGTTCAAGGGAAACATCAATACGGAATATTTTTCCGGCGAGAGGGGTGAAATAGCCGTTGGATGATCCAGTACAATTTGTTTTTGACTTTGGGTGAGAAGGTAATGAGTTTTCTCACCAAACCCTTTGGGCAATGTTATTTTTGACAAGTCAAGGTTTAAGAAATCGCCGACAGTCGGAACATGCAACAAGGCGAGTGCTTTATATTCTTTGTAGGAGAGTTTGAGATTCTGTATTGGAGATTGCGGTGTTAAAAGGTGTGCTTCATTGTGTTTACCGGTCAGTTGTTCTTCACAAATTCGTTTTTGCAACAATTGAAGTCTTGTAACGGTTGTTTCGCCATATCCGCGAAGAGCAAGCAATTTTGAGAAATCATAACTGCAAAAAGCATCAACGGATGTAATTTTTAAATCTTCCAGTGCATGCTTTTCCCGAGCCGGTAGATTTCTGATGATAAAAGAAAATCTATTTTTTTCCTTTTGCTCAACTGAATAACTTTCCAAATCGCTATCGAAATAGGGTTCTTCCATTTTTGTGACCAATTACTAATGAGAATTTATTTTCATAAACTTTTTTCTATAAAACGGCTTATGAAAAAATTAAAAATACAGTATATCCGAACAGCAATTCCTGCAAACCATAGCAATGCCATACCAATTTGGCAACCACGATTAGTATGCAATTCCCTGCAAACTATCGCTGAGGTATTGCCATCAACGATGAACACCTCAACAAAGTGGAAAAAACTACGAAAAACGAAAAAAAAGTATAACATCAAAAAAGAAAAAAGCAATAGGCGGACATCTCGAAAGCATTCAATTTTTTATTTTCAACCTATTAATTAATAGACCTTTTCGCTAACCGCAGGATCGCACGCGTCCCGCGTGCATGAGTTAGCGCAAATGTCTCATTTCCCATTAACTCTGGGGATGCACGCGGGACGCGTGCGTTCCTTCGGTGTGCGAAAAGGTCTATTTAGGGAAGCCCCTAAACCATTTAGGGAAGCCACAAACCGAAAATTGGCACGCCCAAAATGAAAATTGGCACGCCCAAAATAGAAATTGGCACGCCCAAAATGAAAATTGGCACGCCCAAAATGAAAATTGGCACGCCCAAAATAGAAATTGGCACGCCCAGAATGAAAATGGGAACGCCCAAAATGGAAATCGGCGTTCACCCGTCGTTAACAACCAAACGAAAACGTCATTGTCTCTTTGGTTTTAATCTTTTTAACGCGAAATACACGAAATAACAAGAGGGAACCTCTAATATGCAGCATTTACCGAAAGTTAACGGCGTGGGCTTGCCCCGCGTTGTTCGGCTTAACCCCCAAACACGGGGTAAACCCCGTCGTTAACTAAATTGACCGAACGTTAACGGCGTGGGCTTGCCCCGCGTTGTTCGGCTTAACCCTAAAACACGGGGTAAACCCCGTCGTTAACTAAATTTACCGAACGTTAACTGCGTGGGCTTGCCCCGCGTTGTTGGGCTTAACCCCAAAACACGGGGTAAACCCCGTCGTTAACTAAATTGACCGAACGTTAACGGCGTGGGCTTGCCCCGCGTTGTTCGACTTAACCCCCAAACACGGGGTAAACCCCGTCGTTAACTATTAATTAATAGGCAGAAAATAAAAAATTGAATGATGAGAGATGCCCACCTGCAATAAAAAAAGCCAGTAATTAAAAATGAATTATTAGAGATTCT
>JAIROD010000813.1 GCA_031257725.1 Planctomycetaceae bacterium
ACGATCAATTCACCAACATTGCGTCCCTACGGGACGCGAATCATGTTGCGACACCATTTTCTACCAACATGTCGTCCCTAGCGGGACGGAATTTTTTGATCGTTCCCGTCGATTACTAACGTTCCCCAAAAATGGGAAATAATCAGCAAAAGAGTACGCCAAGACTGACGACTGAATAGTTACGTTTTTCTTTTTTTAATAAGGTAATAAGGTTGTTCTTTTATTTGTCTTTTGGCTAAGGTTTTTTATTAAATGGTTTTGTTTAGAAAATCAGGTTGAAAATAAGGTTTTTTTGAACTGTTTTTAAGTTAGCGAAAAGATCTACTGAAGACTTACTATTTTGTTTCCTGAGTGGGAAACGGACGTCGTCGTTTTTTTTCTTCACTCTGATCTTGCGGAGTGCCTTGACCGGGCATCCAGGAATTAAGACCGGACGAATACTGATCTGTAAAATCACCACGCAATTGTCGCGGCAACGGCGGTAAATATTTGGGACGATTCGCAAGAAGTTTTTTTTCGAGTTCCCGTTGTTCATCGGTCAAATGAACACGGAGTTTGTCGCCGAGTATTTTTCCGGTTGCAAGAATTCGGGTTTCAAGAGTTTTTCTTTCGGCTTCAATTTTTGCTCTATCATCGGGAGACATATTAGCTCCGCCGAGTGCGATAGCTTTTTCGATTAGTTTAAGTCCTTCTTCCATTTGAGCGACTCGTTCACTTTCCATTTCCTTAAAAGTGTCTTTGGCTTTCTTTTTTTGTTCATCGGTCAGATTGAGGGTGGACATCGCGTCAAGATTGACGATTGGCGAGTTAAGACCTCCTATTCCCTGAAAGACAAGTTTTTGGACATTCTTTTTTTGTTCGGGCGTGGTCAGCGTTTCGACATGATCGGTAATACGTTGCAGGTCTTTTTCGATCTCTTCCTGAATAGATTTATGATCGGCTTCGGTCATCGTTTTGAAACGTTGAACATACTTGGGAGCATTCATAAAAATTTGGGCTTGAACCATATCTCTTGCCGATTTCAACGCGGCGGCTTGTTCATTGTCGAATCCCATTTCATTACAAACTTCCTGTTTTTTTGCCATTTCCAGAATGGCAATCGTATTACCAAATCCTTTATTGTTAACGGCATTGAGGATGGAGCGTCCGACAACAGTAGTTGTTCCCGCCGGTGGTTTCCCCTGAAACAACGCTTCGGAACGTTGTTGTGCTTCCCGTTCACGCCGTTCCCGATATTCTCTCCGTTGCTGATCTTGCTCCGGCGTTTGGGAAAGAACATGATCGAGCCAAACCAAACAACCAGCCCAAAGAATAACCCAACAAAACACAATTCGCAACATAATTTACCTCCGGTTCTACCTATTCTGATATTTACCACTAAAATGTTATTGATGGAATTATACCTGAAACCGCCAATCGGTAACAGAGCAATTCCAATTTTTTAAAAGAGGTTTCCAACCAAAGAATTGTTACACGTAATGGGATGTTTGTTGTTGTGGGGTGACGATTAGGGTTATTGCGAGTTCCATAACGGCAGTTTTCAGAGCCATCTTCAAAGCCGTCTTCAGAGCCGCAACCGGAAGGTTGCGAAAAAACGCAGGAAAGCCGACTAACGCCCTTAGGCGTTTTCTGTGAATAACCACACCAGACAACATTCACCCCCTTTTTAATTAATGGGAATCTCTAATAATTCATTTTTTTATTTTCAACGAATTAGTTAACGACGGGGGGTAGCCCGTGTTTTAGGGTTAAGTTGAACAACGCGGGGCAAGCCCACGCCGTTAACTTTCGATAAACGCGGGTCAAGCCCACGCCGTTAACTTTTGGTAAACGCAGAGCAAGTCCACGCCGTTGACTTTTGGTAAACGCGGGGCAAGCCCACGCCGTTAACTTTCGGTAAACGCGGGGCAAGCCCACGCCGTTGACTTTCGGTAAACGCGGGGCAAGCCCACGCCGTTAACTTTTGATAAACGCGGGGCAAGCCCACGCCGTTGACTTTCGGTAAACGCGGGGCAAACCCACGCTGTTTAACCTTCGGTAAACGCAGGGCAAACCCACGCTGTTAACTTTCGGTAAATGCGGGGCAACCCGCGCCATTAACTTTGAGTAAATTCTGAATGATGCGAGATTCCCTTCTGATTTTCTTTGAACTTTTTCCCTGTTTGCTGCGACTCTCTTTATGAAAGGGGAAAAGTGATGACCATTGAATCCGTGAATTTGAAAATTGTTTACGATGAGTTGTTGGTGTTGCGTTGGCAAAATGGTGAGGCGGCGGCGATGAATGAGTTGGTTGACCGTTGGCATGCCCGATTGTTCCGGCATGTCCGGCGACTCGCCAATTCAGCCGACGATGCGTCCGACATCATGCAAGAAACTTGGCTGGCAATGATTCGAAGTGTTCCCAAACTCGATGATCCGGCAAAATTTCCGGCATGGGCGTACCGTATTGCGTCGAACAAAGCAGCTGATTTCGTGCGGAAAAAATCACGGCATCCAACCGTGCCCCTCGACAAACCCGATGAAATCGTTGCCCAATCAACGGCGACTGAAGTTACGGAACCCAACAATCTCCATGATTTACTCAACGGGTTGTCGGTTGAACATCGGACAGTTGTTTCCCTTCGTTACGGCGAAGATTTGCCGCTTGAAACAATTGCCGGAATGCTTAACATTCCTCTTGGAACCGTCAAATCGAGATTGCATTACGCACTCGATTTTTTAAAACAAAAGAACAACACTAAGTAATTAAGACAAAGGAGGTGTTTCATGGACACATTCGAAACAGAACTAAAAGAAACGTTACAGAACAACACAAACAGAAACGTTTCAGAAATCTCCATTCCGATGCGGGATGTTTTAATCTCTTCATTTAAGGGAGAGATGAAAAAATTTTCGCTGATTGTTTGGACACTGATGTTGGTGTTCGGCGGATTGACGGTTGTGTGCGGAACGGGTTTTTTCTACTGCGACGATTTCAAAACTCAACTTTTGTTAATCGTCATGGCACACCTGTTCATTCTGTTACTCGGTTTGGTCAAACTCTGGTACTGGATGCTTGCCAACCGTAACGGTATAAACCGTGAAATCAAACGTCTTGAAATGAGAATCGCTGAACTAACGGAAAAATTATCGAATCGATAAATAAATTAGTCCGCAGATTACGCTCCTTTTCGCCGATTTCTTTCCGCGTTAATCTGTGAAAATCTGCGGACTATTTTTTTCCGTGCAGCAATCGGATTCGGTTAAATAATTTTTTTGCAACACAAAAGAGAGGAGGACATTACCATGAGAGATGATTTTGACGCAATGGAAACATGGGTTCAAATGTGTTTCTGACCGGTTTGGAAACTGATTGTCGGCTTGACTCTGTGTGCGGACGGAAATGGAAAAATTTGGACAAACCAATTCCCGACTGGATTGACATTTAGCTCCATCCAATCCATAATCATCCCCAATATTTTTCCGACACTGTTGTTTAATTGACGGATTATTTTGTTTGTTCCGGTTTATTCCCAATGGGAATCTCTCATCATTTAGAATTTACCGAAAGTTAACGGCGTGGGCTTGCCCCGCGTTGTTCGACTTAACCCCCAAACACGGGGTAAACCCCGTCGTTAATTAAAAACACCCAATCTTATTCCGGTATAAATGATGAGCGGGTTGGTTTGACTGTTTTTGAAATTGGTTTTGTTTGTTTTGATGTTTCTTTTCATGTTAATAGTTGGTTTAATCGGCGGAATCGGGAGCGGGAAAAGTACGGTCGCAGAAATGTTTTGCCAATTGGGAGCCAAACGAATTGATGCCGACCAAATCGGGCATGAAATATTACAACGCCCCGATATTCAAATTGCCGCCCGAAATCGTTGGGGAGATTCCATCTTCGACGCAAACGCAAAACTCAATCGAAAAGCATTGGCTCAAATTGTTTTCCATCCCTCAGAAACCGGCCGCGAGGAACTCCGTTTTTTGAATTTTCTTGTCCATCCTCTTATCACTCAAAAAATCGAAGATCAAATCCGTCAATTCTCCGAATCCGGATCCGAATGTTGTTGTCTTATTCTGGATGCACCGCTTTTACTTGAAAATCATTGGGAAAAAAAAATTGATTACCTTATTTTTGTTGATGCGTCCCAATCAGTCCGGGTTGCCCGAACCCAACGACGCGGTTGGACGTCGGCAGAACTGGACGCACGCGAAAACACACAACTTAATATCAATGAAAAACGCCGTATGGCTGACTGGATTATCAATAATTCAGGAAATTTGGACGAGACGCTTGACCATGTTAAAGAAATTTGGCAAAATTTACAAACTTTGACTCGGAAATAAAATCTTTAGCGTTATTTTATGCGTAATCCTGTTATAAAATAGGCGGCTTTGGCAGGCGATGTTGTCGAATACTTATACTAAATACTTTTACTGAATACTTTGTAGGATATGCGGACATGCGTCCTTACAATAACCGAATTTAAGTTGGAATGTGTACAGATTTGCGTGTTAATTATGGATACTGACCGGGTCTGTATTGATTTATTAAAAATATATTGAATAATGGTTTGTAATTAATAGTTTGTAATTGATAGTTAATAATCTTTTTTATAATTCTTAACCGGATATGGCAAGTTAGAGATTGATGCGGTTGGCAACACAGTTCTTTTTTCCCTATTCTCACGCTTATAATCTCGTAGATTCGCTTTGGGGCGAATCTGTCGAACTTATCCTATCGGTAATTTAGGAAATTGTACAATGATAAAAGATCGTTCAAAAGTGAAGCAATCGTTTGGATATGGAATTTTTCCCGAAACAGACGAATCTTCCGAAATTGCTGTTGCGTCTGAAACTGAAACCGTTTCTTCCGGTCATGGTCAGGTCTCAACCAGTACCGCCGGTTCGGCTACTCCACTGGAAAATAAGCCGGTATCGTCTGATCATTCCGTTCCTTTTTCTTTGGGGGCTGTTGGTAAAAGAGGTGAACCGCTTTGTCTTGCGGAGATTCTCTCCATCGAACGGAATCAGGGGTTGGTCGAACCAAATTACGATGAAACTTACGAAAAATTAAAACGAAACGGCGACGCAACATATCTTAGCGATTTGCAAAAGATGTCCGTTCAGGAACTGATTATCGAAGCACGCCGCCAAGAAATCGAAGCAACACCGGAAAATTTGACACGTCAAGACCTGATTTTTCAGATTATTCGCCGACGTGTTAAAGAAAACGGGTTGATGTTTGGTGAAGGCACATTGGAAATTCTGCCTGACCAATTCGGATTTCTGCGCAGTCCCGATTATCATTATCTTTCCTGCCCTGACGATATTTATATCTCACCCAGTCAGATACGTCGTTTCGGTCTTCGCAAAGGTTGTACTGTTTCGGGGCAAATTCGACCGCCAAAGGAAAATGAACGATATTTTGCTCTGCTTCGTGTCGAGGCAATCAATCACGAAGAACCCAATCTCCTTCACAGTCGTCCTCATTTCGATCATTTGACTCCGGTTCATCCCAACGCCAGAATCGTTCTATCCCATGACCATGATCTTGATACGAAAATTATTGATCATCTGATTCCTATTGGTTTTGGACAACGTGGTTTGTTAGTCAGTCCGCCGCGAAGCGGAAAAACGGTGTTGATGCGGAAAATGGCTGCTGCTGTTCAAAAGAACCATCCGGACATTTACATTTTCATGCTGTTAATTGATGAACGTCCGGAAGAAGCCACCGAGATGATTCGTCAGTTGAAAAGTCCGCAGTGTGAAGTTATTTGCTCTTTCTTTGACGAAGTTCCCGCACGTCATATTCATGTTTCGGAAATCGTTTTTGAAAAAGCCAAACGGATGGTTGAATACGGCAAGAATGTTTTTATTTTCCTTGACTCTATTACACGGCTTTCATTGGCGTGGAATACGGATCACCCGCTTGATCTGGCTTCGTTGAATTTGCAGGCGCCCAAGAAATTGTTTGGTTCCGCCCGTAAAATTGAAGGCGGCGGTTCTCTGACGATTCTTGCATCGGTGTTGGTTGAAACAGAAAATCCTGTTGATGACGCCATATTTCATCAATTTCGCGGAACGGGAAATCTGGAAATCCATCTTAGCCGTTTAATGGCGGAAAAACGTGTTTGGCCTGCAATTGACCTTCACAAAAGCAGTACACAACATGAAGAATTTCTCCTTTCCGACAATGAGTTACAGCAAAACGCGGAATTAAGGCGAAAAATCGCCGATATGGACAGTATTGCCGCAATAGAATTTTTACGAAACGGTTTGAATAGTTAAAATTGGGGTATCTATTCAGTAGTGTATTGTACTCATTACACTTTAATTTTCGGTTTTTGAAACATATGCAGGATGCGTTTCATCCTTAAAAATGAGCATATTCCGTGATCATTTCAAAAAACAAAAACCGAATTTTAAAGTGAGAGAAGTATATCAGGAAATACTCATCAGGTAGCCCACCGCAGGTGAACGCCTCTCGCCAAAGGGTTTTCACTCACCGTCGCAACGGTTGATCTGGTTTTCCCATTTCCGTCCGCACACAGGGTCAAGTCGGCTATCGCCGTATTAGTATTTAGTAAAAGTGTTTCGGCAAAACATTGCCTATCTCTTGATTATTGACCTGATGAGAAATAAAAGGATCGCTACTGAATAGTTAAAATTTGGAATCGTCTGTCCCTAATATCCCCACCCAACTTCGAAAACCAAATCACTAAACACGGAACCGAATTTTATAAAAAAACATTTAACTTAACTGCCCGTTAAAGTGAATACCGCCCCAAAATACGTTACTGTCTATTTTAGTAATCGGGTGAAATGACCATGTCAAAATTTAGTAGCAAAAATAGCAGGAAGAGAAATTTTTCAGTTAAACTTCGGAAACTTTCCATTCAAAACTACAAGGGAATTGATAGTTTGGAGTTAGATTTTCCGCCGCCGGACATGCCGGACGATCCTGATATTCTGATCATGGGTAGTGAAAACGGATTAGGAAAAACATCGGTTCTTGAGTGTTGTTCTTTACTATTATTTGCATTATCTCAATCTTGTCGCGAAAATCCTGAAAATCTTATCAATTTTCGATACATTT
>JAIROD010000046.1 GCA_031257725.1 Planctomycetaceae bacterium
CTTCACTCCGCGCGGCGGAATTTCAACTTCCATCACTGTTGAGTGGAAAAAAACCGCCAACCTCTAATCATTCGATTTTTTTATAACAAATGGAAATCTCTCATCTATTCAGAATTTACTAAACGTTAACGGCGTGGGCTTGCCCCGCGTTGTTCAAGCGCAAACGGCATAGACTTAACCCACAAACACGGGGTAAACCCCGTCGTTAACTATTAATTAATAGGTTGAAGATAAGAAATTGAAATATTGGACCGAAAGTTAAAAAATACTAAAATGAAAATTGTTCATATTACTCCGCATTTAGGCACAGGTATTGGAAACGCTTATTGGGGAATTACTAGAAGGGTTGCCGGTGTTGAGTGTTCTCATGCAATTGTGTTGTTGGAGAAACCGGAAAAAACTTTTTTCGTTGATCGTGTCAGGAAAAACGGTTGTACGATTTTTGAAAATCCGACGGAATTGGAAATTGTAACATTGTTAAAAAATGCGGATATCGTTCAAATCAACTGGTGGCATCATCCGCTTATGGCAAAATTCCTTGATGATTTTCCTGATATTCCGGTACGGTTGGTTTGTTGGATTCATGTTTCGGGTTGTACTTATCCGTATTTGCGGACAGATTTTTTGAGTCGGTTTGAGCAAGTCTTCTTTACAACACCTTACAGCTACGAAAACAAAGAAGTTGCGGAATGGGTTCAGGACGATGGCGGCGGTCACGATAAAACATCAGTAATTTACGGAATGGGCGACGTTTCGCATTTTTTTGAAGTGAAACAGGAATATCACCGGAATTTTCATATTGGTTATCTTGGAACGCTTGATTTTAATAAATTGCATCCTGATTTCGTGAAATATTGTGCAACAGTATCGGCAATAGCGGACAATATAAAATTTGTTATGATAGGCGACGCTTCCAATAAAAATATTATACTTCAACAAGCGATTCAACATGGAATTGCCGATCGGTTTGAATTTCACGGTTTTTGTGAAGATGTCGGCAAAGAATTATCGCAACTTGATTGTATGGGATATTTGTTGAATCCATATCATTTTGGCGCAACAGAAAACGTCGTTCTTGAAACAATGGCGGCGGGAGTTCCGGTGATTTTAATGAATCAAAATACGGAAAAGTATATTGTCGAAAACAATAAAAACGGTTTTTTGATTCATAATCCCGATGAATATTATACCATTATCGAGTTGCTTTACCGGAATCCGAAAGAACGAAGCCGAATTGCCAAAAACGCAAAAGTTCGGATTGAAAAAAATTATTCGACTGAAGATAACACAAAAAAATTGTATTCGTTTTATGAAAAAATGATGCAATATTCTAAGCAAACGAAAAAATTTCGCAACATTTTTGGAAACAGTCCGTCGGATTGGTTTTTACATTTTGTCGAACATGAACGGGCAATGTTTCATGAAAACCGGTTGACCGAATTACCCGAAATTTTCAAGGGGAATCGAAAAGTTCTATAAAACATTTTGCAAAATATTTTCCTGAAGACAAAAATTTGAAGTCATGGCTTGGGCAATTATACTAAAACTATTTTAAAATTTCGGAAGATGGAAATGGTCAATCGGATTGGGAGCAGGCGTTAATTGAACATTTGGAGGAATTTTTGATAGAAATCGGCAATATTTTTATTTCAAAATATATTTTGAAATTACTGCCGAAAGAACGTTTACAACAATTTATTCTTGATGAATAGGTCAAGAAGTAGATTTTGAGTGAGAGATATATCTATTTGTTTTACAGCGGTTATAATTAGCGAGATCATTAACGTATTCGATTCTATTTTAACTTTTTATATTATTTTTTATAACCATGTTTGAACAGCATATTTCGGGTTTTCAGTTTTTAACATTGCCGGAGGAAATTAAGAAGGCAATGGCGTACTGTATCAAAGGTCAGACTCCTGATGAAATTATTGCTTCTCTAAATAAAGAAAAGAAGTTGGCTTTATTTGGAGCCGGACATCTCGGACTTATTGCAGTGAATATCTTGAAATCGAATGGATTACCTATTGATTACTTTGTTGATAATGATCACAAAAAAATAGGACAATCTATTGAAGGTATTCCTGTTATTTCTGCACAAGAACTTGTTAAAATTGCAGGAAACACGGAAGTGATTATTGCTTCGTTATCCTATTTCAAAGAAATTTTTATTCAATTGTATGAGTTGGGCATTTTACATACAGTAAAAGGTGCTTTGTTGATCTGGGAATCTAATATCTTTAACCCATGTAAAACATTAGGTCTTGGACAAGTTAGTAATCCGTCAAAAATTATCTTTGATAATGAAGCGTCAATTCATCGGCTGTTTTCAATTCTTGCAGATGAAAAATCGAAGAAAGTTTTATATGGTCTTTTAAATTACCATCTGACGCAAGAGCCGGAATACATTTTTGCAATTCAAGATGATTTAAACAAACAATATTTCGATAGAGAACTATTGGATTTTTCCGCAAACGAATGTTTTGTTGACGGTGGTAGTTTAGATGGAAAAACGACAGAAGAGTTTATTCGAATCGTCAACGGTCAATTTAGAAAAGCGTTATTGTTTGAACCTAATCCCGAATGTGTAAATTTAATCAACAATAATTATTCACTACGAAAATATCATGATCGTATTAATGTCATTCAACAAGGTTTATATCATATTGAGACCTCTATCGGTTTTGACCGTCATGGTGATCTGATGGCGGGAAGCATAAACGATTCTTCTGAAAATACAATCGAAACAACCCGCCTGGACAACTATTTGAACGAAAATATTTCTTTTATAAAACTTGATATTGAGGGAGCGGAATTACCGGCGTTGAAAGGAGGCGAGGAAGTCATTCGTCAATTAAAACCCAAACTGGCTATTGCCGTTTATCATAAGCCTTGCGATCTTTGGGAAATTCCTTTATTCGTTCATGATTTATGCCCGGAGTATCATCTTTATTTTAGGCATTACATGAATATTACAACTGATACAACTTTATATGCGAAATTATCGGAGAAATAATTATGGAATATCGCCGATTAGGTCATTCGGGACTTATGGTACCTGTATTAGCATTGGGTACCGGTACTTTCGGAGGTGTCGGCAATTACTTTGCCGGTTGGGGAAATACGGACGAAAAAGAGGCAAAAAAACTTGTTGATATTTGTTTGGAATCGGGAATATGTTTATTCGATACAGCGGATTGTTATTCTCGCGGTCGCGCTGAAGAAATTCTTGGCGATGCAGTTGCGGGACGACGCGATCAGGTCTTAATTTCCGCCAAAGTAACTTTTCGTATCGGAAAAGGTTGTAATGATCTTGGTTCGTCAAGATTTCATTTGATTCGTGCTGTTGAAGGTTCTTTGAAACGGCTGCGTACCGATTATATTGATCTCTTACACATGCACACATTTGACGCAGTAACACCAATAGAAGAAACTCTTGAAACATTGGACGGTTTTATTAAATCAGGAAAGGTCAGGTATATTGGTTGTTCCAATTTTTCGGGTTGGCATTTGATGAAATCTCTTGCCATTTCGGACAAGTATGGTTGGAATCGTTATGTAACACATCAAGCGTATTATTCTCTTATCGGCAGACATTATGAATGGGAACTCATGCCTCTTGCCTTGGATCAAGGGGTTGGAACAATTGTTTGGAGTCCGCTTGGATGGGGACGGCTTACAGGAAAAATTCGGCGCGGACAACCGGTTATGGAAACATCAAGGACACAATCAGAAGGTGCAATGAAAGCAAGTCCTCCGGTTGATGAAGAATATCTTTATCGTGTAGTGGAAACTCTTGATAAAATTGCAGCCGAAACCGGAAAAACGATTCCGCAAATTGCAATTAACTGGCTTTTACACAGACCAAGTGTTGTAACCGTTATTATCGGAGCAAGAAATGAACGGCAATTACGTCAAAATATCGGTTCAATTGGTTGGAATTTATCGCAAGAACAAATAGCAATACTTGATTCGGTCAGTGCTGTTGACAAAATTTATCCTTATTGGCATCAAACACAATTTCACGATCGCAATCCTTTTCCGATTTGTTAAAAGCGAATAGTATTAGGGCATTTCTAATAATTCAATTTTTTATTTTCTGCCTATTAATTAATAAATTAATAAATTAATAGTTAACGACGGGGTTTACCCCGTGTTTGGAGATTAAGTCTAACAACGCGGGGCAAGCCCACGCCGTTAACGTTCGGTAAATTCTGAATGAGGAGAGATTCCCATTACTTAATAACGTTCCTCAAAATAAAATTTAATTTTTTAAAATTCCTATAAATGAAAGCAAAAATAGCAACGAGATATTTACAAACCGGACGAGCTGATTTATCAAAGGTTATTCCATTGCAAACGCCTTTTTTGATTTTTGTTGATCCTTCCAGCCGATGTAATTTTGCTTGTCGTTTTTGTCCCTGTGGAAATGCTCATCGGGATCTTTGGCGAGTCGGCAGAACTGCGGATATTATGCCTTTTGATTTGTTCTGTAAAATTATTGACGATCTTGAAGGATTTCCAGACCGAATTAAAACATTACGTTTATATAAAGATGGAGAACCGTTACTCAATAAAAATTTACCGGCAATGATCGGTTATGCAAGAAAAAAAAACTTTATTGAACGGATTGATTTCACCACCAATGCCTCATTATTGAACAAGGAACTCTCGCAAAATATCTTGAACGCCGGTGTAACGAGAATAATTGTTTCTGTCGAGGCATTATCTGAAGAAGGATATAATGAAATTTCAAATATTAAAATTAATTTTCAACAATATATTGATAATATTGCTTTTTTATATGAAAATAGCGGAGACTGTATCGTTTTTCTTAAAATTAGCGATCTCGGATTAAAAATAAATGAACGAGAAAAATTTTTTGAATTATTTGGTAATATTTGTGATGAAATTGCGATAGAATCGATATCCCCCAGTTGGCCTGATTTTGATATTTCAGATATTAAAAATGACTTTAAGTCGGATATTTATGGTTCGGAAAATTTGAAAGAATCATTAGTTTGTCCGTTTATTTTTTACTCCATTTGCGTCAACGCCAATGGAATGGCGAGTGCTTGTTTTTCCGACTGGAATCACAAATTACTGGCAGGCGATGTCAAAAAACAATCGCTTGTAGAAATATGGAACGGAGATTATATGAATAGGTTGCGCCGGATGATGTTAGAAGGACAACGTAACAAAATAGATGTCTGCAATCATTGCGGACAATTAACCTATTGCGCACAAGATTCCATTGACGACTCAAGAACCGCTCTTTTAGAAAAAATGTTTGGATAACATATTTCCGACCGGCATTTGATTAATGTTTATAATGTTACGGATTTTTTTGTAAAAGGAAGGCAACTTTTTGGTATCTGTCTATTTTAATTCCATGATTATTGCAACAAAAAAACCGTCGCTCGTCTCAATTTAACGAAATTCCTTCGCCCTGAAAGGGCAGTATAGACTAGCCCGCCGCAACGCGGCGGGTCACGGCAATACACCATCAACGCCCTGAAAGGGCAGCATACTT
>JAIROD010000052.1 GCA_031257725.1 Planctomycetaceae bacterium
AATGAAAAATGTAATGATGTGGTTGGTTGGGATTTTGGTGTTTTTCTTTGAAAAATGCCAAATGTTAAAATGGGCAAGACAGGGGGGGGGGGGCAGTATGTAGAGGAAAGTTAAGAACGAAGAGCAGAAAGTGTCCGGTTTTCCGGCATTTTTCCGCAAAATTCTCAACTCTTTTACGTTCTTCACCATTCGGCTTTACCTTAGTCGAACTTCTTGTGGTGATTGCGATTATCGGCGTGTTGATCGCTCTTCTGTTACCGGCTGTTCAAGCGGCAAGGGAAGCTGCTGCCCGAATGAATTGCCAAAGTAACATGAAAAATGTTGCGTTGGCTTTCCACAACTATCACGACACCCATCAGGCATTTCCGCTGGGTGCAGACCGAGCCACAATGGGAACTTGGGCAATGTACGTATTGCCTTTCATTGAACAAGGAGCGTTGTACTCCTCTTACAATTTTCGCCGAGACTACAACAATAATACGGTCGATTCAGGTTTTGCGAAAGGCAATCAAGATTTACTTTCCTATCTTCGCCTTCCCGTCTATTCCTGCCCGACGGACGGAGACCGAAAATCAACTTACGGTAATTACATGCACCATAATCTAGTTGTCTGCATGGGAAATGCCGCTATCTACCAACCCGATGATCCTGGTACTTCTTCAACTTCAACACAAGGACGCGGCTGGGCAATTTACGGGGATATTACTCAAATTCAAGGGGCAATGTTCTGGGGCGGATGCCGGATTGGCTCTGGTACTTCGTGGTCATCGGGTTACAAATGGGTTTCCATGACAGAAGTTACCGATGGTCTTTCCAACACAATCGCGATTTCTGAAACGGTTCAAGGGGAACGAAGCCCTTCCGCACATAGTGCGGGAACCATTGATCTTCGCGGATTAATTTGGTGGGGTGGAGGCGGACAGTTCACCACTTATCGTTCACCCAATACCAGAACAGCGGATAACGTTCCGTTTACAAACGCAACTTATCCCGGCGGCGGAACCATGCACAATCCCCGACATCCCATCACCGCAACATTGGCAAATTATATTACGATTATGACGGCACGGAGTTTCCATTCCGGCGGCGTTAACGCCGCTTTGGGAGATGGTTCTGTCCGGTTCTTCTCGGACACAATTAACATTGATACATGGCGGGCTCTTGCCACGACTTACGGCGGCGAAGTTGCCGCTCAGTAATACTTTTCAACACACAGTTTACAATTTTTTACACTTAACTTTAAGGAGACTTTTATCATGAAAAAGAACTATACAAACCGTTTTGGTTTTACACTTGTAGAACTACTTGTTGTGATTGCGATCATCGGCGTTTTAATTGCGCTGCTTCTTCCGGCAGTTCAGGCGGCACGCGAGGCGGCACGGAGAATGACTTGCTCCGATCACTTAAAAAACATTGTGCTGGCAACTCACAACTATCACGATACCTACAAAACACTCCCGCCGGGAGCCAAAGGGGATATTCGTATCACTTGGGCAATGATTATTTTGCCCTACATCGAACAACAAGCATTGTATTCCTCGTACAATATCAACAGGGATTACTATGACAACACCGTTGATTCCGGTTTTTCCAAAGGAAATATGGATCTGTTAGCCCATTTGAGAATACCGATTTATTCCTGTCCGACGGACGGTGATATTAAATCGAGTTTCAACAACTATAAACATCATAACTATGTCGTTTGTGCCGGAAATGCTGCAATTCCTAATGCGGAATATGCTAATGTTTTGACAACTTATTGGACAAATATTCCGTTTAGTTCAACACCGTCAACAGTGGAAGTTGAAGCCAAAGGCGGAATGTATGCCATCGGCAGTAGAGCCGCAACAATTAGTGTCAAAATGACCGAAGTTAGTGATGGACTTTCCAATACGCTGGCGTTAGGTGAAACGATTCAAGGGGAATGGACAGAGGGCGGAACCAATGATCTACGCGGATTGATCTGGTGGGGATACGCAACCTATTTCACCGGTTATCTCAGTCCTAATTCTAAAACCGGAGACCGTTGTCATCATAGTTATTGTACAAAGACGTCGCTTGATGCGGAAAAATTTCCGATTGGTCCCGCACCGGCAAATAATGAACAATATACTGCTTCCCGAAGTCATCATTCGGGCGGCGTTCAAGCCGCAATGGGAGACGGTAGTGTCAAATTCCGAAGTAATAGCATTAATATTGATGTTTGGCGTGCGTTGGCAAGTGCACGCGGTGCGGAAAGTGTCAGCGATTAAATTTACATTAGGGAATTTCCAATAATTCAGAATTTACCGAAAGTTAACGGTGTGGGCTTGCCCCGCGTTGTTAGGCTTAACCCTAAAACACGGGGTAAACCCCGTCGTTAACTATTAACTCATGTTATGCATTCGGCGACTCCCTATAACAACCGAACAACGCCTTTAGGCGTTCTACGTGCATAACCGCCGGTTTTAACCGGCGGATGTTGGCATCATCTTTCGCCAACCCCTTTAGGGTTTGAGTTTAGGGGCGGTACTTTGCCGCCGGTTCGGTATTTACTTGAAACTGGCGGCGGTTATTCACATAAAACGCCTACAGCGTTAAATCAAACCAAGGCGTAACATGAGTTACATAATAATTACTGAATCGTTACAATTCCCCATCAAACGCCGATAACAGCGCCGAATTTACAAGTTCTTGCGCATTCGCCGCATTTGATACATTTTTCCGCGTCAATCACATGCGGCATTTTGCGTTCGCCGGTAATTGCTCCTACCGGACATTTTCTGGAACATGCGGTACACCCTTTGCATCTATCGGCGAGAATTTCGGGTCTTGCCAAACTCTTGCACTGTCCCGCCGGACAACGTTTTTGGAAAACATGAGCGTCCAACTCTTCACGAAAATGACGGATTGTCGAAAGTAGCGGATTCGGAGCGGTTTTGCCAAGAGCACAAAGGGAACCTTTCGAGACGGTTCGGGCAACCTGATCCAGAATATCCAACGTTTCCTGAGTTCCGTTTCCGGCAATAATATCGTCCAGCAACGCCAACATCTGTTTCGTTCCTTCACGGCAAAGTAAACATTTTCCACATGATTCGTTTTGGGTGAACTGCATAAAAAACCGTGCCATCTGAACCATGCAGGTTCCTTTATTCATCACCACCAAACCGCCCGAACCAACCATAGCCCCAACCGTTTTCAATGAATCAAAATCAAGCGGTAAATCGAGATGTTCCTGAGTAAGACATCCGCCGGAAGGACCGCCAATCTGAACCGCTTTGAAATAATCATTGGAAATATCGCCCTTGCTGTCAATCACACCACCGCCCACATCAAAAATAATTTTCCGCAATGTCGCTCCGAATGGAACTTCAATAAGACCGGTATTGACCACATGTCCGGTGAGAGCAAACGTTTTTGTCCCCGGCGAACCTTCCGTTCCGACTTTTCTATAGGTTTTGGCTCCTTCGAGTATGATGAACGGAATGGCGGCGAGTGTTTCGACATTGTTAATCACGGTCGGTTTTCCCCATAAACCGCTTTGTGCCGGAAACGGCGGTTTCGGACGCGGCATCCCCCGATCTCCTTCAATAGATGCCATCAACGCCGTTTCCTCACCACAAACAAACGCTCCAGCCCCTTCCATCACATGAATTCGGAATGAACGACCCGTTCCAAAAATATTATCGCCCAGAATACCCAGTTTTTCAGCATCGGCAACCGCTTTACGAACCCGTTGCACCGCAAGCGGATATTCAAGACGGACATAAATATAACCTTCGGTTGCTTCGATACCGCGTGCGGCAATCATCATCCCTTCAAGAACACAATGCGGGTTGCCTTCCATCACGCTTCGATCCATAAATGCGCCGGGATCGCCTTCATCGGCGTTGCAAATAACATATTTAACCGGATTTTTTTCTTTAAGAGCAAATTTCCATTTTTTTCCGGTTGGAAAACCGCCGCCGCCGCGTCCGCGAAGACCGGAAACTTCAATCTCTTCACAGACCGTTTCCGGCATCATTTCCGTCCACGCACGCCGTGCCGCTTCATACCCGTTGTTGGCAATATATTCGTAAACATCTTCCGGCTCAAACACGCCGCACGCTTTGAGAGTAAGCCGTGTTTGCTGCTGATAAAACGGAATATCTTTTTGTCCGGTACATTTCCGGTTTTTATTATGACGATCAACATAGAGAAGACGTTCAATTATTCCCTTATTTTTGATGGACGTTTCGACAATCTCGTCCACATCGGAAACTTTGACATTGGTGTATAAAATACCGTCGGGACTGATACTGAGAAGCGGTCCCATCTGGCAAAAACCTTGACAACCACTCTTGGAAAGACGCAAAAAATCAACTGTCCCGTCCGGTTCGCCGTCTTCATAACGGAGTTGAACCTGAACGTCCATTCCAATTTCCTGAACCTTTTTTTCAAGAGCGTGAAATACATCAAGTGAGCCGTTAGCAACGCAACCGGTTCCGGCACAGATAACAACTCGCCGGTTTGCGTTTTTCATTGCACGGTTAAATTTTTCCGTACAATTTTGTAAAAATTCTTTCGTAATAGACATTGGAAACGAGTTTTGAAGGGTTGATGATTCCGTTTTCGCGGCTACTGATAAAACACAAAACGGATCATGAAGATAACTTAAATATTATCCCTTCAAAACGCTGTTTGTCAAGATACGCAACACTATTATCGATAAAATCTTAACGATTCAATGATAAGTATTGAGCATCTAGTTAACGACGGGGTTCACCCCGTGTTTTGGTGTTAAGCCCACACAATGCGGGGCAAGCCCACGCCGTTAACTTTCGGTAAATGCTGAATTTATTAGAGATTCCTGTTTGTGAGATTAGTAGTACAATGGCGGGCGCAACCAGTCAAATGAAGTCAGTTGGATATTACGTGCTGCAAAGAAAAAACAAATAAGAAAAAAAATACCCCAATACACAGACACTTCATAAGGTAATCGTATATTTTTTTGCCGATACAGTTCATACAATTTTTTCCCCAACAAAAATATCACAACAGGCAACAGCGATATGGCAAGCGGTTGATGGCGAAACGCTGCCGTAATGTTACAATGTAACAGGTAATGTGTTGCGCGAAGCGTTCCGCAACCGGGGCAATACAGACCTGTTAAATAATAAAAAGGACATGGCGGAATCAACCGGTATTCCGAAGGATGCCCCTGATAAAGTACCATCAACGCCGCTCCCGCCAAAAACGTTGCAATGACAACAAACAACCGATGACTGTTTAATTCAGACATTATCGTTATACCGTAACCGGTGTCTTGTTATCTGAAATATCCGAAGAAATTGTTCCGCCGAACAAATCTTCATAGGCATAACCAATGGCCGCCCAAAGGAAAGGAAGAACAAAGAATATTCCGATATAACAGCAACACATTCCCGCCATGCCTAACAAAAATAGGACAAGCAGTAATCCTAACATGGAAAAAAAATGGTTGCCGACAACTCGCCTGCTGATTTCCATCGCATCCCAAAACTGTAAATTACGGTCAATCGTCAGATAATACGAAAACAACCATAGTAAAGCGAAACAAATTGTAATAATACTAAATAACGAAACAAATAAAATATAGACACTCAAAACACCGACGGCAATACCGCTGGGAACCGGCTGAGGACGAATTTCAATGAAATTAGGCGGAGGATTTACCATGAAATGATTTAGAGCGGGTTGAGGCGGGGACATGAAACCAAGTGATAAAACTGTCCCAAAACCAACAACGCCAACGAGTAGAAAATACAACCCTATGAAAAAACCGCTTTGTACAAGACCAACCAGAATAAGTTGTAACGTTTGCCGTCGAAAACCGATAAAAATGTCCGCTAATTCCCGATGTTGCCGCCGGATTTTTCCCAAATAATAGAAACAAATTCCACCCAGTATGATAAACGAGAGGATAGGAATACTGAGACAAAGTGTTGCAACAAATGTCACGCCGAAAAATACCCAATAATCAGAACAAATCAATGACCATGAGCGGGCAAGACAACTCGAAATAGAAATACGTTTTCCGTTGCGTAACGTTTCTTCAACAAAAGCCTTAACGTCAACACGAACAGGGTCAGGATTCGGATTAGAAAAAAAATGTTTTGTTGACGTACCGCATTGCGGACAATAAGCGGTCTGATCATCCGGTAAAACAACTCCGCAATGAGAACAATACATGAGATTTCTCCTTATAGGTTGAGAATGTTTGTAACGATTCAGTAATTTTTTTGGGGGTTCTATTTTATATGTTGGGCATCTCTAATAATTCAATTTTTTATTTTCAATCTATTAATTAATAAATTAATAAATTAATAGTTAACGACGGGGTTTACCCCGTGTTTTAGGGTTAAGTTGAACAACGCGGGGCAAGCCCACGCCGTTAACTTTCGGTAAATTCTGAATTATTAGAGGTTCCCGAAAATTTTCCTTGAAGGTTCAAGAAAGGGGAGAACACAATTCAAGAAGGATACCATAATTACTCTATTTTGACTACCCCAATCTGCCCGATTGAACTACGGAAGCGTTGGTAACTGTCTATTTTAAACACGAAACACACGAAAAATTACATAAAAATCCTTTTCGTGAAATTTTGTGTGTTTCGTGTTTAAAAAATTGTAATATATCAGTGGAATTTTCGAAAAGGTATTGGATTGCTTTAACAAACCTTATTTTTACCTTAT
>JAIROD010000065.1 GCA_031257725.1 Planctomycetaceae bacterium
AACCGCCAACGATCAATTGACCAACATTGCGTCCCTACGGGACGCGGATTTTTTATCGCTTTTTTTCTACCAATATGTCGTCCCTAGCGGGACGGAATTTCAGGTTTTCTACGAAAGTCTCGGCGCATGTTCCGAAAAGGATTGTTTTCCGTTTGCGGGCGGCGGTTGTTCTTTCGCCCTGAAAGGGCAACACACGCCAGCCCGCCGCATCGCGGCGGGTAACAGCAAACACCGTCAACGCCCTGTAAGGGCAATAGATTCTATTGCCCTTACAGGGCGTTGATTGCTGGGGCAATTGAACCCGCCGCGATGCGGCGGGCTGGTATGTATTGCCCTTTCAGGGCGAAGGATTGAATCGGCAACATCTAACGGGAGTGGGGAGAACATCGACCCAAAACGACAAACGCTCCCGTATCTTTTCCCCTTTGTCTTTTCTTTTCCCCTTTGTCTTTATTGTCCACCGTCCCTACCACCCCTAAAATTTTCCCACGATAAAACTAGAAAAATAAAAATCACCGCCAGTTGGTGGAAAATTTTTTGCTCCCCCTCTTGTCTTGTGGAAAAATATGATTACTCTATTACTTTTTGATAATGAATGCTGGTTTCGTTGTCCGTCCCGGACCGAAACAGTACAACGAAGTGAATGATGGCGATGTCACCCCTTGCATTGTATTTTCAATACAATGCTGGCGTAGCTCAATTGGTAGAGCAGCTGATTTGTAATCAGCAGGTTGCGGGTTCGAGTCCCATCGCCAGCTGTCGGGGGGATTTCCCGAGTGGTCAAAGGGGGCAGACTGTAAATCTGTTGTCACTGACTTCGGAGGTTCGAATCCTCCATCCCCCAATGTGACACCGATTGTTAATTGTCCGTTTTATTGTTTTTTACCACAAAATCACTAATAAAACCAACAACGCAAACGGTTTACTGCTTGCGGGTGTAGCTCAATGGTAGAGCCGCAGCCTTCCAAGCTGATGACGAGGGTTCGATTCCCTTCACCCGCTTCGCTGTTGTAGCTCAGCTGGTAGAGCACGTCCTTGGTAAGGACGAGGTCATGAGTTCGAATCTCATCAACAGCTCGTTTTAGTTAATAGTTTTATGGTTAATAGTTAATAGTTAATAGTTAATAGTTGATAGTCAGTAGTGAATGGTGTTACTACCCTGTTCACTATTCGCTATTCACTGTTTGCTGTTTACTGTTCATTATTTACTGTTTGCTGTTTACTGTTTACTAAATCCTTTCCTTGAATATTTGTAGGAGATTTTTCGATGGCTAAAGATGTATTTCAGCGTACCAAACCCCACGTTAATGTCGGAACAATCGGTCATATCGACCACGGCAAAACGACCCTGACCAGTGCTATTCTCGCGGTTCAGGCAACTAAAGGTTTGGCAAAAGTTAAAAGTTATGCCGATATCGCCAAAGGCGGTACGGTCCGTGACGCAACCAAAACGGTAACTATTGCGGTTGCCCACGTCGAGTATGAAACTGAAAAACGGCATTACGCCCATATTGACTGTCCCGGTCACGCCGACTTCATTAAGAACATGATTACAGGTGCCGCTCAAATGGATGGCGCAATCCTTGTTGTCGCCGCCGACGCCGGTACAATGCCCCAAACTCGTGAACATGTTCTTTTGGCACGTCAGGTCAATGTTCCCAAATTAGTTGTTTTTCTCAACAAAATTGACCTTCTGGATGATCCGGAACTTTTGGAACTTGTTGAACTCGAAATTCGTGAACTCCTCACCAAATACGGTTTTCCCGGTGAAGAGACCCCCATTATTCGCGGCGTTGCACGCGACGCTCAGCAAAAACCAACTGACCCCGCCGCCGCAAAATGTATCACGGAACTAATGGACGCTCTGGATAACTATATTCCAGAACCGGCACGCGAACAGGATAAACCATTCCTCATGGCAATTGAAGATGTGTTTTCCATCGAAGGTCGCGGAACAGTTGCAACCGGACGTATTGAAAAAGGTGTTATCAAAGTCAGCGAAGAAGTCGAAATCGTCGGTTTCTCCGAGGAAAGACGTAAAACGGTTGTTACCGGTGTTGAAATGTTCAACAAAACTCTCGATCAAGGGCAAGCCGGTGATAATGTCGGACTTTTACTTCGCGGTGTCAAACGTGAAGAAATTCAACGCGGTCAAGTTCTCGCCAAACCGGGAAGTATTACACCGCACACCGATTTCGAAGCCGAAGTTTACGTGTTGTCGAAAGAAGAAGGCGGACGTTCAACACCGTTTTTCTCAGGCTACCGTCCACAATTTTATTTCCGTACCACCGATGTTACCGGAGCCTTATCGCTGCTCGGCGATGCGGAAATGTGTATGCCCGGCGATAATGTGAAACTCAAAGTCGAATTGATTTCACCGGTTGCAATGGAAGACGGTGTCCGTTTCGCTATTCGTGAAGGCGGTCGAACCGTTGGTTCCGGCGTGGTAACAAAAGTGTTGAAGTAAATTTACAATTAAGTGAATTTACTGTTAATAGTGTCAGTGAATTGTGAATAGTGTCCCATTTTGTTTTTCAAAACTATTCACTATTCACTGCAAACTGTTCACTAAACGTAGGGGAGTAGTTTAGTGGTAGAACTGCGGTCTCCAAAACCGCTGGTGGGGGTTCGATTCCCTCCTCCCCTGTTTGTAATAGAACAATAGACTTTTTTTTAACCCGTTTAACACCCGGATATTTATCCTTATAATGTTTATTTTTGTGATTACTTAATTTTCGCAGCACCGTTAGGAGGGGTAAACTTGTTGGTGCCGAGTAAAAAGGAATGCATTGACTATTTATTCAACTTTGCTATATTGTGTAAATAAAAATTTTTGAATATAGGGAGTTTTTATGTAAAGTAATCGTTTTTTTCCTTATAATTTTGTACTTTTGACTAATCATGTTTGGGAATAAAAGAAAGAAAAACATATAGAGAATCTGTTCACAAAATGAATATCAAGATTTACCGTTGTATTTATTTGGCAGTTGCTGTTTCAGCAATGGTAGGAATTTGTGTATTGGTTATTGGGAAAGTAAGATCAACATCATTAGAAGATAAAATAGTCCCAAGTGGTTTGGTGCCGGTTTCTAATCCAATTGACTTTGGTAAAATCGAACAGGGAACAGTTGACGGTACATTTGAGTTAGTAAATCGTGCCTCGGATCCTACCCGTATTGTACAAGTTGATAAATCGTGTCGGTGTACAGAAGTTGAAATTTCGAAATTTGAAATTCCATCTGGAGAGAGTACTAAAATTCGTTTTCGGTGGGATACGTCAAGTGGACGTGGTATTAGAGGAAGTGATTTTACTATTTTTTATACCGTTGTGGGACAAGAGGGGATTTTTCAGACGCATCTTGATATTCGAGGAGATATATTGCCGTTTTTCGAAATAGTTCCTAATTCATTGATATTTGATAAAGACAAAGCCGAAACAAAGATAATCCGCTTGATTCCCCGTAAAAAAGATGTTACAATTCAAAACGTGAACACAACATTTCCGGCGTTAAAAGTTGAAAAAACTTCTTTACATGAAGTATCCGTATCGTATTATCCAGAAAAATTTGAAGCAGACCCCTATCAACATCCTTACTTTACGATTACAACCGATTGTCCAACAGAACCATCGTACACGATTTTTCCTAAAATCCGTTAAAAAACGGAAAAACTTTAATTTTTTACAAAATGGAGACTATTATGAGACTTCAAAAAACTTACTTGTTCGCTTCTTTCATTGGAAGTAGCGTATGCACACTGATTTTGTTTTGTATTGCATTACAACAATATGTCATTGGCGAATGCAATAACAACATTGTTGTCGAAGATTTCTGCCTGCCCGAATCTGCATGGGTATGGTGTTCAGGTGCAACCGATTCTGCAAGTTGTACCGGCAGAGAAAGTAAATCATCTGTAGGTATGTTTCAACCATTAGGCACACAATATTCTCACGGTAGTAATAAACATACAACCGGTCCAATAATACAGAATAGGAATTGTTATACTAAAAGAACTTGTGAATGGGTCGAAAATGATCTTTATAATGATGATGGATGTTATCAAATAACTGGTTCAGCGGTTTCCGTACCGGATAATATGCCAATTTATACAGAAACCCAATGTCCTGGCTAATGTGTTGTCCATTTCATTTCTTTTTCATAGGAATAATGATGCGCTTATTATTGGGATATTTTTTGCTGTGTCTTGTTTTGCAGAACTTTGCCTTGTGCGATGAAACTAATGTTGAAACAGATATTAAAAAGATACAAATGGTTTGTGATCAGGCAGTTGAAAACCGTTTGAAAATCAAACAATGGCATGTCAAATTAGATTGTGTTAATACCGGACACTTACAAGACCGGTTGCCGACCATTCTTTCATTTTATATTGATGGTCAGTGTAAACGTGAAGAAAAAACATTTCCGCAACCGGAGGGACAAAACAACGATCAAACTTGTACGACTATTTCGTTGTTAGATGGTCAATTTTATTATTTGTATCAGAAGATTGACGATCAGAACAAGCCGACAATGCCGATTTACAAGGCGGAACAAGTCGGAAAATACGCACCCAAAGATGTTTTCGAACTGGATTTTCGTGTTTTTGGTTTTACTCCATACGGATTTGGAATAGGAAATGATCCGCTTCGATCTTATTTTTGTAATCTTGAACAGGTTAAAAAAATTGAAAAAATAACAATGGCTGATGAAATATTGAACGGAATTACTTGTAAAAAAATAACGTATATTCTGAAAAAAGGCGATGCTTATGTTTCTTTTTGGTTGGCGGTTGATTGCGGTTATTCGCCGATACGCGCTGAAACAAAAACGACTTCAAGTAAATTTTATCGATGTACTAGTGTTGATGTCAGCCGTTACAAAGATACGGACTTGTGGGTTCCTACACATGTTGTTGAGGAATATGCTCCTACTGGTGATCCGTATCGTAAAACGGAATACACCGTTACGGTTTATTCGATCAATGAACCGCTTGATCCTAAAATTTTTACACTGGAAGGACTTAATATTCCTGTTGGTACTCCGGTCGATATGCACCCTGATCCCGAACACTTACCGCGTCTTTGGGATGGGAAAAAAATTGTTACAGAGGGAGAGATGTTGACCAATCAGATGGTCGCAGAAAGACATAATCAAAGAAGTTTTATTTTGCTGATTGTCAGTTTAGGATTGATTGGTATTATTTGTCTTTATCGATTTTTTACCTTGAGAAAAAAACCTTAGGTTATTCGCTAATAATGTTTGCACAAGCAGTATTACTGTAAGACCTTTTGTTAACTTAAAGATACGAAATGGTAATCACAAAAATAATGCGTTTTTGCGATGTTTGAGCAGGTTAGGAAAAAGGTCTAATGCTAAACAACTTTTGACAATAAATCGTCAGCAAAAAAAACTTTGATGATTAGGAAAATTTGGAATTATTAATGTTACAAACAAATTAAGATACTATTTTTTTTCAATTGTTAAATTGAAATCGCGAGGCATTCGTGCGTGATTTGTTCAAAGAATTATTTCGGGTTCGTCGTTATAAAAATAATCAAGGGCGTTCGGTTCGTCGTTTGACGATGTTCGGCGTTTGGGCTGTTTTTATTTGCGGAGCTTATAAATTTACCCAATTGGCATTCGATTGGGCTCCGTTGTTGCACGAACAACAAATTCGTTATATTGTCGGGTTGTTGTTTGTTATGGCGGGAATGTGGTTTGGCTACCGATTAGTCCATTGGCCCGTTTTTGCCGATTTTCTCGTTTCAGTTGAATCGGAAATGGTTAAAGTCTCTTGGCCCGGGAAAGCGGAACTGTATTCCTCTGCTATTGTTGTCTTGGTGATGTTCGCTATCCTTTCCGCCATGATTTACCTTTTCGATTTAGTTTGGGTTTCTTTCTTCAATTTACTTGGAATTTTAGGTTAATTTTTTTGTACATTTTCCAATTATTTATCGGAAATTAGTACATTAAACGAAAATGAAAGAGGAGCAATTCATGTCCGAGACGGAATTGGAAACCGACGACACACAACTTGCCGTAGAAGAAAACGCAAGTAATGCGGATACGCCGGAAGAACCTCAAAATAAGAAAAATTGGTATATCCTGAAGGTTCAGGTGAACCGTGAAGAGCCAATCAAACGCACTCTGGAACGGCAAATTGCTGTGGCCGGATTGAAAGATTATTTCGGTGAAATTCTCGTTCCAACTGAAAAGGTAACAGAAATTCGCGGTGATAAAAAACGGATCGTCCGTCGGAAATTGTATCCGGGTTACATCATGATTTATATGGAAATCACCGATGCAACATGGTTTCTTGTTCGTGAAACTCCCGGTGTTGGCGATTTTACCGGAGCGGCAGGAAAACCAACTCCAATGCAAGAACATGAAGTTCGCCGGATGCTCGCTTTAGAAGATGAAAATCCTAAAGTACCACCGCAATTGAAAGTCGGGTATCAAGTCGGTGAAAAAATCAAAGTAAAAGAAGGAACGTTCGAAAATTACGAAGGTGTTGTGGACGTAATTGATCTGACAAGCGGAAGAGTAACTGTTATCCTCAACCTTTTCGGAAGAAGCACTCCGGTTGAACTGGAATATTGGCAAATCGAGAAAAATCTGAGTTAGACTGCTAATAATATTGATTTTATACTGTACAATATCTATCAATTGACATTTTAAATATAAATTGAGCGGTGTCTCTTGATAATTTTATCTGTAACACGTTAAAATTAATCCAACCAATGAATGTGAAGTAAAAAGTGTTTCCCGATATGACCAATAATGAACTTGCTCACCCACACGATTTACTGGTTAGGCGGTTTCTCGTCGAACCGGAATTGATGGCGGATCTGATGACTTTTTATGTCAGGCAAACCAATGATCAAAAAATAATTCAATTAATTGATCTTGTCCATTTGCGGTGTGAGTCGCCTATCAATATTAACTCGAATTTGGTTGAAACAATCGGAGATTTACGGTTCTCCACCCGTTTTAAAGCAAGTCGGCAACCCTCAACAGTATTCCTACTGTTCGAGCATCAATCGACAATCGATAAATATTTTCGGATTCGCGGACTGGATTATATTGTTCAGAGTTATAAAGTTTTCAGGGAAAAAACTAAAGGAAAATTAAAATATCCTTATCCGATCGTTGTGGTTCTGTATCATGGCACCATTCCTTGGAAAGAATTACAAGAAATGGACGATATGATTGAAATGGTACCCGGTGTTGAAAGAAACTTGTTGCGGTACACACTCATTTTGATTGACCTATCGCTCATTCCGACAAATGAACTTCAGGGACATCCGGCATTGCAAGCACTGATCGAAACACTTCAATTGTCCTCGAAAGGCGAATTGGTTACACAATTCGAACATGTTGCGGAACATTTTACTGCAATCAAAGATGATCCGCGAGCTCAAAATTGGTTACATTCACTTGTCCGTTATGGATTAGCAGTTAGTAAGATGAGTAAAGAACTCGTTACTAAAGCATTTTCAAAAATTCTTAACGAAAAGGAGGCTGAAAAAATGGCGACTTCTACGATGCAAGAACTTATAACTCAAGGTAAAATAGAAGGTAAAATAGAAGGTAAGATAGAAGGTAAAATAGAAGGTAAGATGGAAGGTAAGATGGAAGCACTACACAATGCCATTTTGAAAGTTTTGCGCAAAAGGTTTACGATGGTTCCTCTAGGGATTGAAACAATGATTCAGAAAATGAATGATCCAATTGCTTTGGAGTCGTTGCATTCCTATGCGTTAGACTGCCTGACACTTGATGAATTTGCGACTGCTTTAAGATAAAACTCCGAATAGGATACTCTGTAACATCAACAAACAAAGATTTTTTAACACAAAAACAAGATTCGTTGAAACAATTAAGATTTTCATTGAGACATTCCACTGAAATATTACATTTTTTTGTTATTTATTTACCTTTACCTATTTACTTTAAATTTATTTAAAACAATGGCAAAACAACTTACAGCGACAGTTCGATTTCATTCGAAAGGTGGTCAGGCAACAGCGGCACCTCCGGTTGGTACCGCGCTTGGTAAATACGGCATTAATCTGGGTCAATTTGTGCAACAGTTTAATGAACGAACCAAGTCTGATCTTGGAATGCGGATTCCAGTAGTGGTCAAAGTTTTCAATGACCGAACTTTTGAACTGGAAACAAAGACACCGCATAGTGTCGATTTATTGAAACAGGCTTCCGGGATTGTTACCGGTAGCGGCAATGTTCCGCGAGTTAAAGTGGGGCAGATTACAACGAAACAACTTGATGAGGTTGCCGCCAAAAAGATGAAAGACCTGAATGCCCGAACTCCTGATGCCGCAAGAAATATTCTTGCCGGAACTGCACGAAGTATGGGATTGGATATAGTGAATAGCTAATCTCAGTAGCGGATAATAATTTCCCATCGTGGGCGCAGCCGCCTAATCTAGGCAATCCCTTCAGGAGAAGGGATTGCTTACCTTTAGATTATTGACGTGAAGAATTAGCTTATAAAATACCGAAATTTCTACTGAAAATTTTTGTAATTATTCAATAGGGCTTCTCTAATAATTCAGAATTTACAGAAAGTTAACGGCGTGGGCTTGCCCTGCGTTGTTCGACTTAATCCCTAAACACGGGGTAAACCCCGTCGTTAATTATTAACTATTAATTTATTAATTTATTAATTAATAGGTTGAAAATAAAAAATCGAATTACTTAGAAACGCCCAATTGATTGAAATCGAGTAATGTTGGTTGTTCTTGCCAATTTTGCGGCGATCTGTTATTCTGTAATGCCGGTGTGGGGGACGAATGGGACTTTAGGGACAGCGGATAGGACGAAGCGTGTGGGGTTTTATCCCAATTAGTCCCTATTGTTCTTTATATCCCTAAAATTCCAGTGTGGGAAGTTTCAAATATCTATGATAGACACGGCAGGAAAAATATTCATCACCGGTAGTTCAGGATTCATCGGTTCCGTGTTGCTTGAAAAACTCATTCAACGCGGTTTTTTCGTTAAAGCTCTTGTCCGAGCGATGCCGGGGTCAAAACTCAATGTCGAATATGTTACCGGCGATATAACCAATATGGAATCATTACGGCAAGGTATGAAGGATTGCCGATACGTTTTTCACCTCGCGGCCTACGCTAAAAGTTGGTCGCCCAATCCTAAAATATACGAACAAGTCAATATTGGCGGAACCCGAAATGTTTTTACGATTGCACAAGAGTTGGGGGTGGAGCGGATTGTCTGGACTTCAACGATTGTAACTCTGGGTTCAACTCCTTCAGGTATCGTCGGTAATGAAACCATGCCGCGAATAACCAAACTCTATTTCACAGAATATGAACAAACCAAAACTCTCATGGAATTGGAATCAACCCAATGGATTAACGATGGTTTACCGCTGATCACAGTCAATCCGACACGGGTTTACGGACCGGGTTTGTTTTCAGAATCTAATACTGTTTCCAAATTAATCAATGATTTTCGGCGTGGACGTTTCCCATTTTTGTTGAATCGCGGAGTTAATGTTGGTAACTACGGATTCGTAAACGATATCGCTGAAGGACATCTTTTGGCAATGGAATATGGGCAAATCGGGGAACGTTATATTTTAGGGGGAGAAAACGTTTCACTCGAAAAATTGTTTCAAACGGTTGATCGGATTGACGGGAAAAAGCGTTTTCAGTTAAAAATTTATTGGGTTATTCCGATGATTGTTGCCTATTTTTTTCAATTCCGTGCCAAATATTTTGGAGTTTACCCGCCCATCACTCCCGGCTGGCTTCGAACATTCCTTGTTGATTGGGCATTTTCATGCGATAAAGCCAGGCAAGAACTCGGTTATGCTCCCATCTCATTTGAAGAAGGAATTCGACAAACCTGCCAATGGCTCGACACATTGTAGAGGAGATATTTTTAAATTCTAAATTCTAAATTAAGGGATTATTGATCCTTATCTGAATAATGAATGATTAAATCAATGACTATTCCGCAAAAGTTCACACTATCCGATCTTATCCGGTTTCTTCACCGGTATAATTTGGGTTATTGTGTGTTTGGAATAATTGTTGAGATTATTGCGTTCATTTTTTGGATTGCAACAATTTATATTTCAATTTTTCTTACCGGATTGATTCCGTTGCCGAGTGAATTACCGGATTGGTTATTACCGATGTTGTTTCTTTTTGGTGTAACGGGAATTGGATGTTCTAATACTTCTCTTTTTTTCAACATACGATACGATACTGATTTTCCGGTGATCAAAAAAACATTGATTTGGATGCCGGTGCATTCCGGTTGGTCAACATTTCCTTTGATGATTTTCTGTGCTGCTCCACTTCTGACGAGTTGGGGAATTTCAATTTTTTGCCAATGTTTTTCCTATGACCGATCAAGAATTTTATTAGCGTGGACACTTTATAATTATTTGAACGAATGGAATGATTGGATTCCCTATCCTCGATTCGAATCACAACGTCAAGCGATTTTTCTTCTTTACCGATTAAATTTAGTTTATGTATCCTATCGGTTTGGGGTACTTCAGGTGAAACGGAAAATTCCCAATAACACAACAAACAATAGGAACTCTCCAAAAATTCCTATATTGTAAACGGCGTGATATTGGTTGTGGGAGTGTTTGTTGTTTGGGTGTGACGATTAGGGGTAACCGTCTATTTTAATTTTTATTAGTCCTGCAAGGACATTTCCAATGTAGCCGTGTGTGCGGTGTACTCACCGTACACACGGAAAAATAACAGGATTATCATTTTTACCATTTTGTTCCGTT
>JAIROD010000198.1 GCA_031257725.1 Planctomycetaceae bacterium
ACACGAACACGAGACACCTTTTTAGAACAAATCCAAAAACAATTAAAGCTGTCGTAAATTATTTAACGATAAACTGAAAATACCGCTAAATGGTTACGGTTTTTAGGTTTTATCGTTAACCATAAAAAATGACGCAAAATGGTGAACAAACCAACACGCGTCGGAGTATCAACGATTGCATGCAGACGCATGCCGGTAATGTCAATATTGTTTGTTGTAACGAATTCATTGCACAAAAACGGATAACATCAATAGACGGTTAAACCGTCCCTTATTGTGTGTGAACGGTATTTTGAATCACTTTTTATTGATAACAATTACATTTATTTATAAAATCATGTCAACACAATCACGTTTATCTTGGCAGCGGAGTGATATTGAACAGAAGTTCGGATTTCGGGGCGGTCGTTTTACGGCGGTTAATTCGGGACTTTGCGCAACACTTGCTCTTGTCAGTTCGGTTTTGTTTTACACGGCTCTTTATTTTTTGCCGTCCAACTGGTTTTCCGATATGTTTACGCAACGCGGAATGACTCCATATTTTATGGTTTTGTTAGCGTCGTGGTCGTTGTTCATTCTTTTGTTCAAATGGTCAAAAGTTCGTTTTCAACGGCAGACTCTCAAAATAATAATTATTCCAAGCGAACATGATTTTGTTCTTTCACCGAATACCGTCGATCAGGTTATTCGCAACATTAACGAGGCGGTGGAACAACCGAAATATTTTTTCTTGTTCAACCGAATTGTCGGAACGCTTTCCAATTTAAAAAATATCGGTATGATTTCCGACGTTGGCGATATTTTACGTTCATATAATGATCAGGATATTGAATCGGTGGAAACGTCCTATTCGTTACTGAACGGTTTTTTGTGGGCGATTCCGGTGTTGGGATTTATTGGAACCGTTGAAGGACTTTCACAGGCGATTGGAACATTCGGAAGCGTACTTGCAAGCGGTGCGGATGCCGCCGCACTGACCGCATCGCTCCAATCCGTAACAGGCGGTTTGGCAACAGCATTTGAAACAACATTAGTCGCTTTAGTTTTTGCGCTGGCTCTTCATCTTTTCGCAACAGCAATAAAAAAATCCGAAGAGGAACTTCTTATCGCCTGTTCCGAATATTGTAGTCAACATATTGTTGCACATCTCCGAATGCCGAGTCACCGCAACGAAGAACAGGAGAGAATATAACATGAGACGGCGTTCCAATGAATCACCGGTTTCACTTTTTTCGTTTCAAGATATTATCATGTCGGTTGTCGGCATTGTAATTTTGATAACGTTATTGTTGATTCTCAAACTCATTATGCAAATGTCGCTTGCCGAATCGGTTCCCGAATCCACTGTTTCAGTACAGGAATTGACGGAAATGATTGAATCATTAAAATTATCATTGCGTGAAATCCAAGACGAAACGGCGGAAATGTACAAACATAAACAGGAATCACAAATCCGGTTACCGACACAAGATCAAATGGATACCTTGCAATCCGTAACAGAACGGATTGATACGGAAATTAAGGAAATCAGGCAATCAATTAAAATCGCCAATCAATCTCTTGAAGAATTAAAACAAAATCGATTCTTGAAACTTGCGGAAGAAAAAGAAAATCAAATTAAACAATTAAAAGAATTACTGGAACAACTCACAGAAAAAAATAAGGAACTCACCCAACAACAAAAAGATTTACAAACGAAAGAATATGAATTACGGAAAAAAAATACGGAATTAGACGAAATATTAGTTGCCCAAAATATCCCGCAAATCCTCATTTCCGCACAGAAATCATCGGATAAAACGCCTTATATTTTAATTTATGGACAAAATGGAATTGACATTATCTCTATAGACGGTTCGATAAAACAGTTTTTTTCCTCGTGGAACCGGTTCGATTCATGGCTTAAAAATTGTAACAAAGATACCGAATATTTTGTTCTTTTTGTCCGTCCTTCCAAATTTGACCGATATGAGGAAGTTCTCAAAGGTTTACAATTGAAGGGGTTCGATGTCGGTTTACAAGTAATTGGTGAAACGACCGAATTTTCGATTAACAATGAAAATGAATAGAGAACAAAATGCGCCGACGACATTCTAATTCTCAATCGAGTTTTGAATTATTTCTGGACACCGTTTGTAACACATTCGGCGGGATTTTATTTATTGCGATTCTTATTGCCGTTCAGATTCGTCAAACGGAAGACCGCGTCGAATCGTCAAACCAAAACGTTTCCCCTGAACAAATTGCCGAATTGCAACAGACCTACAATAATATTGTATCAAAATTAGATGCGGCAAAAATGCTGGCAGAAACAATTCGTAAAACATTACCGGAACCAACAACCGACGACGAAAAAAATCTTATTAACCGTTATAATAAATTAAATGATATAAAAACGAATGCCCTTGCAATAAAAACGGAGATCATCAATGAATATCTTACAATAAATCAACAAATTACGGTATTAGAAGAAAAAATTAAAGAAGCAACTATTGTTCTTCAACAATATGGAACGGAAGAAGAATCTCTTGAAAAATCAATACAAAAACTACAAAATGCCGAAATTGTTCTTGAGCAAAATATTACAAAAATAAAAGAAACGGTTAATGATTTACAGCAAAAAATCGTACAAAAAGAGAAAACGATTAAAGATCATCCCGAAAAAAATATCAGAGAGGAAGAATTATCCATGCCGAAATTACAAGATTCCGATAAAACGTTGACTTGGGGATTGATGATGCGTTACAATCGGCTTTACGAGATAAGTAATCGCAACGATTTTGAGTATTCTGATAATGAAGTGGGAACGCCGAAAGCCAATCGAGGAATTAAAGTAGAAAAAACAGAGCAATCGAAAAAGAATATTCAATCAATACTCAAGCCTCATCCTTCTAAGGATGTTTATATTACGATTATTGTTTATGGTGATTCCGCTGATCAATTTTATCTTGTTCGTGATTGTATTATAGCGGCAGGTTTTGAGTATGCGTTAATCCCCTCTCCTGATAACGCCGTCTGGTTATTTGGAGGAAGCGGCGGTTCACGACCTACACAAAAGTGATCGCAACCTATTTTCAACTTCAAATATTTAACTGCAACAATTGTTTATATCCGATTCAATAAATATTTTTTGTAATATTTCAATGAAATTTTCGCTAAAAATTTGTCATCACATAATACCTTGATGGAATTTAGGAACGCCCGTGTTCCTTTTTTATAAAAACTGCGGGCAATTTTATCCGAAATAAAAATCCCACTGATAAATTACCTCATCACAAAGTTTGCAACTTTCGGTGAATTATTAAAGATTTCCAATGGATACTCCGAAACATCAATAAACAATGATTTTTTGTAATTATTCATTCAGCGGAATCTGTAACAGTCTATTTTAATTTTTATTAGTCCTGCAAGGACGACACGTTATTAACCGTATGCTTTAGCATACGGATAGGGCAAACACACCACCAAGTCCCGCAGGGACGACACTTTATTGGATCAATGTATTCGATTCCTGTTTGGAAATTTTTAATTGTCTGAACGAAGAGTTTTAAAATCACCATAGTCCCATCAATCAT
>JAIROD010000253.1 GCA_031257725.1 Planctomycetaceae bacterium
CGCTTTAAAGGACGATGAATAAACTAGACGTTTTCGGCTCATAAACTAATAATGGGGTAAAGGGAAAATTAGTAATATTTATACCTTATCCGCGCGCCCGAATTGAGCAACCACCGCTCACATTCGATATTAATTCCGTTAAATTAGAGCAGGCAAGAATTTTTCAGTATATTAATCATGCACTCCGTTTAAAGTTAAAGTTTGACTTAGAATCTTGCAAAATTTTCATAAAAGAACAGTTTTCAAAATATGGTATTGGTTCAATTCAACAACCTTATTTTTTTACCATCCACACATTTCCTGTTATTGACTGCGTTTCACTTTTATTAAAGTCGAAAATAGGTACATTATATGGTTCCTGTTATGTCGATAGTGAAGATGGATTTTATTTAGATACAGTTGAGAGTAATAATTTTCATTTATGGGCAGAACCAATCAATCAAATTCTGCTCTGGGATTGTCCCGGTTATAATGGTCGTAGAATATATACTTCTATTTCTAATACAATAAATGCGCTGTCTGATTTAGAATATACTTATTGCGATTATTTAAACCATGATGATGTTTGCAGCCTTTGGGATTATTATGTGGGTCATAGTTTAAAACAATTAAAGTGGGTTGGGTTACAATTTGATGAAAAATGGCAAAGCGATATTTTATTTATATTTGATCCATCAGAACAATCGCTCATGTATAAAATTAAAGATTTTCTTAAAGAAGCAGGTTATCCTACCTTTGACATCACTTAATTTTTTTGTTGCTATAATTAAACAAGGGACGAATTTCAGAAAACATCATAAGAAAAGAATCTAATTATCGTTTCTGTAATATTCAAAAGCAACAAAATTGTGTTTTGCGCATACATGACCGCAGATTGATTATTGTAAAAAAATAAAAAGAAAATTTTTTATTAGCTGTACTTTCCAAAAAAATCAATGAAAAATATCTTTATTTCCAAGGTTTTTTTTAATGTATTTGAATGAAATACACTTTTACACTTTCATCAAAGATACTCAAAATTAACAAAAAATATAAAAAACAAAGGAAATTTAGTTTAAAATTTTGGGAAAGTACAGTAAGTATAATAAAAAAATTGAGTATAATATAATAAAATATTCCCGTTCCTGTTGGGATGACATCTTGGTAGAAAACTATTTATATTGGAGGTTTATGATGAAAAAATCGGTTTTGTTTTTTTGTTTCATATTTGTGTTGTTTTCCGCTTCGACAACTATTGCGGTCAATCCGAATATTGTACTGATTTTAGCGGACGATCTTGGATACGGCGATGTGAGTTGTTACGGTGCAACGCATGTCAAAACTCCGAATATTGATCGTCTTGCTGCCGAAGGGATTCGATTTACGGATGCTCACGCCGTTGCCGCGACCTGTACGCCATCACGGTTTGCGTTACTTTCCGGTATTTATCCTTGGCGAAAACGTGGAACGGGTATTCTTCCCGGCGACGCTGCATTGATTATTCCGCCGGAAAGTGTAACTTTGCCGTCCATTTTGAAAAATTCAGGTTACACCAATGGAGTAGTCGGTAAATGGCATCTCGGTCTTGGTACACCGGAATCACCCGTCAACTGGAACGGCGAAATCAAACCGGGACCGCTTGAAATTGGTTTTGACTATTCGTTTATCATTCCGGCAACCGGAGATCGTGTGCCGTGTGTATTTGTCGAAAATCACCGAGTGGCCAACCTGGACGTTAATGACCCGATCACGGTCAGTTACAAGGAAAAAGTCGGCGATGAACCTACCGGAAAAGAACGTCCTGATCTCCTCTCATTGCATCCGAGTCATGGTCATGATATGACGATTGTCAACGGTATCAGCCGTATTGGTTACATGACCGGCGGCGAGTCGGCGCGTTGGATTGACGAAAACATCGCCGACACCATCACCGCAAAAGCATGTCAATTTATCGAAACAAATAAAGACAAACCGTTTTTTCTGTACTTTGCAACACATGATATTCATGTCCCGCGTGTTCCGCATCCACATTTTGTCGGTAAAACATCTATGGGAGCGAGGGGTGATGCTATTGTTGAATTTGATTGGAGTGTCGGTGAAATATTGCAAACACTTGACCGTTTGAACCTTACCGAAAATACTATTGTTATTGTTTCAAGCGATAACGGACCTGTTGTCGATGACGGTTATTGTGATCGGGCAATTGAATTGCTTGGTAATCACAAGCCGAGCGGTTCACTTCGCGGCGGCAAGGGAAGTGCGTTTGAAGCGGGAACGCGTGTTCCGTTTATAGTACGATTACCGGCAAAAAACAACGCCGGTAAAGTTTCGGATGCGTTAATTGCTCTGATTGATCTTCCGGCGAGTTTTGCAGCACTCGCCAATCCAACAATGAATCAAAAAATTCTTGAAACAGCAATTCCCGATAGTGAAAACGTGTTGCCGGCATTGCTTGGCGAAACCAATTGTGGTCGTGAAAATCTTGTATTGTCTGGAGCGTCGGTCAGTTTGCGGCATGGCACTCAAAAGATCATTCTTCCAAATCAAAAAGGTCAGGTAATTTCCGCCAACACTTTTATTGAAACAGGAAATAATCCCAATCCGCAATTTTACGAATTAAAAAATGACATTAGTGAACGTAGCAATATTGCGGAAAAGGAATCCAAACGTTGGGAGGAATTACGGACAATATTACAGAAAATACGCCAAAAGAAAGTCATTGTGCCGTAACGGTTTGGTTGTCCGGGAATTAGTGCCTGTCAGGGTGGAAACATTAGGATCACCAGGACTGGGCGGTTCCGGTTGAACATTTTTCGGAGGAATAAACGTTATTCCACTACAAACACCAATCCAAGCCGGATCAACCGGTTTGACTTCCTCTGTTTCCAATGACGACGGATCACACGAAGCGGAAATCGTCTATTGTGCCGCATTTTTATTCTTAACGAAAAGAGTGTCCGAAAGTTTCGAACACATTGAATTGTAATGTCGTCAATCTTTCATTGTTTCATTCTTTGGTGTTTTTGTTTCAGGATTAAGTTGTTCTTTGACATAATCCTGATCTTCCTTGCGGAGTACGGAATACTCAATCGTGGTACATTGACCATTGGCTCGTTCAAGTGTTACGTCGCCGTTGTCCAACGAAATAAATTTCGCATTCGTTTTGAAAAGTTTATCGGTCGATTGCCATTCCCGAAGTTGCGGAATCAGCGGTGTGCCTTCAATCGGTAAACCCATCAGCGGATACATTTTATAAAGCCGTAGCTGAGCAAGTTCATTAGTATGTTTTTTCAACGACTCGTGGACAAAACCCGGTAATGTAACTGCGGGTAAAATTGTCGTCATCGTTTGATAAGCGGTTTGATAATAATTTTCGTCATGGTTATTTACCGCAATTTCGTCCAATAATCCCCAAATGGAAGGAATACCAATTTGCGCAAGAACAACGGCAACAGGATATTCTTTCAATGCTTCGTATTCTTCAATTTTTTCATCGTTGGGCTTGACAGTAGTATCAGGTTTGATCAAAAGTAACGGAACAAGAATTGTAATGGCTTCGACAGACCGGAGTTCTCCAAGTTTTGTAACAGCAACAGATGCTTTCGTATCAAATAATACATTTTTTTTCTGATCCTTCAAAATAGATAAATTTGCTTCAATTGCCGATTGACGCGACTTGTAAAGAGGATGGGATAATATGTAATCACTCAATGGCGGAAGCCGAGGTTGTCGCTTTTGTGATATTAAATTAATGTACGATGTCAAATGATTCAACCTATCTATCTCTTCGGTATTGAGAATACTCTGATTACTTTTGATATAACTGGTCACAAATGCCAAAAATGATTCACAAGGCATTGTTGCAAAAAAATACTCACTGGTTGGGGTTGATCCGAACTTACCACTTTGGGCATATTTTTTAATGAGCTGTTCTATTATTTCTGCGTTACCGATTCGAACCAAAGAAGCCGCAACAAAGTAATCACTGAAACCTCTTGGTAAACCACCAACCAACCGGTTTGGATAATTAATCGTTTTAATCAAAGCATTTATAATCAATGGTGAATTTATCCTTAGTGCGCCAACCAATTCTACTGTACGATATATTTCATCTGATTTTTTAATAGTTCCTTTTTCTTTAATATTCCAATTGTTTTCATTGGAAATGACAAGAGCAAATCTTTTCGCATCCAAAGTGGAATTCTCCCCGTCATCTGCAAAACAGGCACAAATCATAAGAGTTAATAGAAAACAGTAGATCACTTTCACGATGTTGAATATTGTTTGTTTCATTTTATTCTCCTAGGTATAGTTAAGGGGTAGGTAAAAAAATAACGAGGGGTTGTAACAAAAAAATAAATGTCAAAATTTGTGTTTTATCGTAACGATCCAATTTGTAACAGTTTACGGCGGGTGAAAAATAGTGGTTAATCAATACTTTACACAAACATAAAATCGCAGTTTTTTACTACCATGTGAAAATTACACAAAATTTTACGGTGAAGGACTTGTGGTTAATTGGATATGACCAGCACCTAGTGTAGCATCATATTCGGTAATTTCTTCAAGATCGCTGAATTGAATATATAGACACAGTTCAACGTGAAAATCTACAATATCTGAACACCTAATATCACCGTATGTGGCAAACTGTCTAAAATTCCCTTTAACTGTTTTATAATAATATTCTGGTAAAGACCAATATAGCCAAGTCGCTGGCATATCGTGGTCATATATGTCTGGTGGAGTATCATCTCGAAACTCTGTAAGAGAGGTATCATTTACTTCTAACTCTCCAGGAATTAAGCTCTCAAATGATTTTTCACGAACAGGCGGTTGATTATTTGTTGTCGATTCACCTGCTACATCTCGTTGAAAAACAACATCGGATTGAAAATCATTGGGTTCCACACTGCCATGAAATTCGTAGCCATAACCTATTTTAGTAAAAAATATTTCTTGCTCTTCACGAAAGAACCAGCGTTTTCCAAGTTTTATTCCAGATTCTGGATCAGCAAGAATAAAAGCTTTGGCAGAATTATCATCAGAAATCATTCCACTGGATTTTAAGGATATTATTACCCATAGTACAGTCATCTGTATCGAACCGACAATTTCAGAATTACTATCAGTTGATGTTGCAACAATAATTGCGTCATTCACGCTAGCGGATTGCTGTTCACCGCTGACATAGAATTCTTCCGTGCCATCTTTAGGAATAGTTAAAGATAAGGATTGTTGGCTGGTATACCAAATACCAGCGATGTTTTCACTCATTCCAAAACGGAGTTCGCCGCCACCGCTACTTGAAATAGTAACAGTTTTAGCACTATCCGCATCAATCAGTTTTGCCGTAACTTTTTTGAATGGTACAATCCACTGTTGCCGATCTATTGCCCGTCGCACTACAACACTCTCTGTTGAAAGTTCAACTTTCCAAGGTTTACTTGTTGCGATAAAATTACAAGTACCTGTTCCCGAATAGGGACCGAAAGTTGCTTTTGTTCCGTCTTCATTTAAGACATATTCCACTTTTTTCTTGTCCCAAACATAATAGGTTACGGAAGCGGTAAAGGTCAATTTCCACTGACCCGCATAAGGTGCGGAAACTTTGGGTATCTGTCTATTTTAATTTCATGATTATTGCCCCCCCCCCAAAAAAACATCGCACGTCTAAATTTACCGAAATTCCTTCGCCCTGAAAGGGCAATATAGACTAGCCCGCCGCAACGCGGCGGGCCACGGCAATACACCATCAACGCCCTGAAAGGGCAGCATACTTTGGGTACCGTTTATCGTTTAAATAAATAAAATTGTTAGATAATTTTTTTGTATGCTGCCCTTACAGGGCGAATGTTCGGGAGACTTTAACCCGCC
>JAIROD010000283.1 GCA_031257725.1 Planctomycetaceae bacterium
ATAATTTCAGTGAAACCTTACAAAATAAGGAGATTGACAATGAAAAATGTAGTGATGTGTCTGGTTGGGATTTTGGCGTTTTTCTTTGAAAAATGCCAAATGTTAAAATGGGCAAGACAGGGGGGGGGGGGCAGTATGTAGAGGAAAGTTAAGAACGGAGAGCGGAAAGTCTCCGGTTTTCCGACATTTTTCTGCAAAATTCTCAACTCTTTTACGTTCTTCACCGTTCGGCTTTACCTTAGTCGAACTTCTTGTGGTGATTGCGATTATTGGCGTGTTAATCGCATTGCTGTTACCTGCGGTTCAGGCTGCCCGAGAAGCGGCGCGGCGTTCCCAATGTACCAATCATCTCAAACAGATTGGTATTGCCGTTCACAACTTTCACGATGCCCGAAAAGGACTTCCGCCTGCAACCATCGGTTGGAAAGATTCGGGCGATCCGGAAACAACCAATGCCAGAAAATTCGGACGCGCCAGTTTTTGGGTGTTGATTTTACCTTATCTGGAACAACAACCTTTGTACGATTTTATCAGTACAAAAAGTAATTCGTTGGCATGGGGACTGACGAATGAAACGCTCTGGAATTCCTGCACACCGGACGAGAAAAAATCGCTTCTTGCGGTTTCTTTCTATCTCTGTCCGTCGCGGCGCACTTCCATGACGCCGTTACTTGATAAAACGGCAACAGCAACAAGCGGAATCAACGGTATTTTCGGAACTCTTTCGGATTATGCCATCGTGTTGGGACGACAACAAAACCATTGGTCAGGCTGGCTCCAAACACAGTAACCTACCGATATTACCGGTGCTTCCGATGCTGCTGTCAATAATTCGGTAACACTACAGAGAGGACCTTTCCGTTGCGCTTTGTGGAGCGGCAACAACCCCGGATCATGGAAACCGCGCGATAATTCTACCCGTTGACAGTATAAATCCGCTTGCGAAACTCTTCACTTTCCACTATCATCCATACCACTATGGAAATACGCCGTCCATTTTAAACACGAAACACACGAAATACACGAAAATTTTTGTTATCCTTTATCTTATAATTTCGTGTGTTTCGTGTTAAAAAAGGTTAAAACAAAATGTCTATTTTTATTTTATCCACAGATTACACAGATTGTCGCAGATTCTTTTGAGGATAGTCTTCCGTTTGCGCCCAAACAACAAACACTCCCTAACAACAACCCCCAAAAAAAATGAAACAATCAGCAATTTTACTCCAAAACCTCTATTTTGGTATTGACAACCATAATATTGGGGTTAATATTTAATAATGTTTTTCGCGGTAACTTTGTAATTGTCTTTTTTGTTAAGGAATTGTAAAAGCGGTAATCTTAACCTTGAGAGGACGGCAAGAAAGAAATATTGTAATATATCAGTGAAATATTTTTTTTTAACTATTCAGTCGTTTCCTCCGAATGCCCCCCCTAGCCCCTCCGAAGGAGGGGAATGATTCCCCTCCTTCGGAGGGGCAGGGGGGGTAAAAAATAAATTTCAATCTCCGAAAAATTCCACTGATATATTACGAAATATTCTGTTTTTTTACTTGACTCCACAAAAAATAATTAACTGTTTCATCAATATCTGCCGTCCTTTCAGGGCATAAGAAAATATCGTTTCATATTGCTTGAACAATTATAAAATAGACCGTTACGTAACTTTGTTTTTACTGAAGGAGATTAAAATGAAAAGAGTTCTCTTTATCCGAAACTGTTTGTTTGTCTTTATTGTTTTAACAATGAATATTAGGATCAATGCCCGGATTACGGAGGAACCGCAGGGAGAGGTAACGCCGGGAATTGCCGTTGAACTGACCGACGCGGACGGTAAACCCGTAACAACCGGTTATGTCCGAACCTATCCTAATCCGCGTCCGAAAGATTGGGAAGGCAATCAGCCGCGTAATTTTGAACTCAAAAACGGTCAATGTTTTGTACCGTTGTCTAATTTCGATGCCCAAAAATCGTTCAAAATGGTTTTTTACGCCGACGGTTTCACGCCTTATGAACGAACATGGCGTGATACCAATGTTGAAAAATTACCGAAACATTATGTCCGCAAACTGACCGAACATGCGTCAGAACCGATTGGCGGAATTGTTCGTGACGAAAACGGTAAACCGGTTGAAGGGGCGGAAGTTTGTTTTTCCGTTAGTCTTATCGGAAGAAAAAGCGATCCCAATTCGGGTTCATTCATTAACAGTTATGCTCAATGGATTAAAACCGATTCTGAAGGGCGTTGGAAATACGCTGTTTTGCCGAAAGAGCAACTTGAACAAAATTTCGATATGAGTATTGAACATCCGAATTATCCCAAATTTCGGATTGCTCAGGGGCAATTGTTCAAAGATTATCTGGCAAAAGACACCGACGGACGTTTTTCAAAAATCGTAACTATTTCAAGCGGATTACCGCTTAAAGGTATTGTTACCGATGAACAAAATAATCCTGTCGAAGGTGTTCTCGTCTATTCCAACGCGGCAATACGAGATGGTGTTGCATTTTACGGAACAACCCGAACCAACGCCAACGGAGAATTTTTGTTTGAAAAATGTTCGCCCAAAAGCGAACTTAACGGTAATATTACTATCGGTGTCGCTCCGAAAAATTTTGCGCCGGATATTATTGAAATTAAGGAAATCACCGCCGAAATGGAACCGGTGAAGATCGTTTTGAAGCATGGTAAAAAATTGGTACTCAAAATGGTCGATAAAGACGGTAAACCGGTTGACGGTTTGAAACTCATGAGCCATTCTTGGCGCAAACATGGCGGTAATCTTTTGTTCCGATTATTCGAAGACGCGGATGAATACGGTGTTGTTAAAATCGGTAACGACGGTTTGTTCATTTGGGAAAACGCAACCGAAGATGATCCCAATTTCGTTATTAACGGCGGAAACAAATATCAAAATGTTGCTGTTGATTATCACTCCTTAAAATTCGACGGCGAAGAAAATATTATTACGTTTTTGCCGACGATTAAGGTTACCGGAATTGTAACCGACGCGGAAACCGGTCAACCAATTCCGGCGTTTCAGATAACAGAATGGTTTTCGTTCAAAGGCATGTCAGACAATTTAACAAAAGAATTTGGTTCGCAACAAGGTAAAGATGGTAAATTTACGCGCGTGGTCGGTCAACGTTTCGGTGAATTGGACAAATATTATCTTCGGGCGGACGCGGAAGGTTACGAAGGTTTTATGTCCGAAAATATTCCGCCGGACGCGGTTGATCCGGTTCTGAATTTTTCGCTCAAAAAAGCGGGCAAATTTTCAAACGATGTAACAGGAACGGTGTTACTTCCCGACGGCAAACCGGCAACAAACACTGTTATCGGTTTTTCGACAACCTCTTATTCGGTTCAAACGGAAAATGGTCGGCTCAGTGGTTGTAATGACCGGCAACAAACACGAACCGATGCGGAAGGAAAATTTTCGATTTCTAAAAGTGTTTCGGGAATCGGCGATCAGGATTATCGGTTAATCTTTTTGCACGATAAAGGGCAGAAAAGTATTCGGAAGGAAGATTTTGAAAAAAATTCGGAACCGATTCAACTGGAAGCGTGGAGCAGAATTGAAGGAACTGTTCTGGTCGGAAAAAAACAGGGAAAGAATCTTCCGGTTTTCTGTTCTCCTGATCCAAGAAAAATGTATCCCCGTGACGGATCGCCTTCTCTTTCCCACTTTTACACAACAGTTTCATGTGACGAAAATGGTAAGTTTGTGATTGACCGTGTTTTTCCGGGTAAAGGACAAATTGGTCGTGCGGCAAAAACAAACGATTCTAAAACAACCACAGGTTTTCTCTTGCAAAAATATGATCTCAAACCGGGTGAAACGTTACGGGTTGTTCTTGGTGCTGAAGGCGGTTATGTTCTCAATGGAAATTTGTTTATTCCTCCTGATTTTCAATCGAAAGTCGATTGGAAATTCGCCAGTGTTAGTGCAAACCGTGTGCTGCCGGAATTGATTGCGTTACCGGAATGGCGTTATTCCTATCAGATATTTTTCAAAGAACCACTCAGTAAACCCGAACTGAATACCCGTTGGGTAAATGATGCGTTTGAAGTTGAAAAAATCATTAACGAATGGATCGAATCACCGGAAGGCAAAGCGGCAATTGATAAAGACCCCGAAGGTTACAAAGGAGCGAAATTATCTTTTGATATTTATTCCGAATACCAGAAAAAACGAGAACTCGTAAAATTGGACAACCGTATTTGTCAAGTAGGGGAAAACGGCAAATTCCAACTGGATGACGTAACGCCGGGTCTTTGGACATTGGATGTCACCTTGAATTTTCCAAGTAAACCGGGTCAATGGTGGGATTATGCCGATGTTTGGCGTAAAAAAATCACGGTTCTGATTCCACAACTTCCCGATGATCAAACCGATAAACCGCTTAACGTCCCATATATCACAATCGGCTTTGAAAAAAGTGAACGAAAAGGACCGCAAAAGTAATTCAAAAACAGACTCTTGTACATAACGGTCTATTCTATTTTTCTACACCGACTTTTCAAATGGCATGAAATCGTGTAGAATTGTAAACTGTCGAAATTGTTATGGTTGATCTTACGGATCTCCTTTAATCAATTTAATTAAATCACTCAATTGGGAATCATCTCTCATAATTCAGAATTTACCGAAAGTTAACGGCGTGGGCTTGCCCTGCGTTGTTCGGCTCAACCCCCAAAACACGGGGTAAACCCCGTCGTGAACGAACAACACGGGGTAAATCCTGTCGTGAACGAACAACACGGGGTAACCCCCGTCGTTAACTATTATTAATTAATAGGTTGAAAATAAAACATTGAATGATGAGAGATGTCCAATTAAACCATTTTTGTAAATTCTCATGCCACTGTTTGAAATAGAAACTCATTCCCATATTGTTATTGCTTGGGCTCAGGATGAAGAAGGAGCACGCGGCATTCTTTACGAATATTATCCCTCCGAAGAGGCAATTCGGATTACTCGGCGACCTCGTGATGCTTGGGTGATTTCCAAATCGGCTCTCGGAATCAATGGCAAAACCGATCCGTGTGATACGGCACGGGAATGTTTATCGAAAGCGGCAGGCGATAAAGTCCACGCAATCCGGCTTTATATGCAACAAACCGGCACCGATCTTGATCAGGCAAAAAAAATTATCGAATCCAATATGGTGATAGGCTGGTAATAATATGAACGACACCGACCTCGCCCCCACTCCCACACAATCTCCCGCTCCCAATTCGCTTGCCGAATCCCTGAAACATTTCAAGATTGCAATTCCAAAATCAAAGATTACTCAACTTGATAACTATTGCCGTCTGCTTTGGGATTGGAACACACGCTTCAACCTGACACGGCATACGGATTACAATAAATTCATTTCACGCGATCTCGCCGATTCAATGGCGTTGGAAAGTTTTTTGCAACAGAATGAGCGTGTTCTGGATGTCGGCAGCGGCGGCGGTGTTCCGGGAATTGTTTTGGCAATTCTACGTCCTGATCTGCAAATAGAACTTTGCGACGCCACCGGTAAAAAGGCGTTAGCTCTTAGTGAGATGGTTCAAGAACTTCGGTTGGATATTCCGGTTCACCATAGCAAAGCGGAAACAATTCTTGCAACACGCGGAAAAGGAACACGGTTTACAACACTGACAATTCGTGCAGTTTCACGGCTTGTCTCATTACTCAAAATGGTTAAACCGTATTGGAATGTTTTTGACCGTTTGCTTTTAGTCAAAGGTTCTAAATGGGTTGAAGAACGCGGTGAAGCAAGACATTATAATTTGATGAACAAACTTGCCTTGCGTTGTCTCAAAACCTATCCGATGCCCGCTTCCGAACAAACTCCTTCGGAAGAAGAAATCATCAACAGTGTTATTTTACAAATTTGCCAAAAAGACGATTTTGAACAACTTGACAAAATAATTAACGTCCATAAAAATGAAAAACCTGAACCGCAACAAGAGTTACGCCGCCGATTGCCGTCCAAAAATATAAAACGCCCTAAAAACAAAAGTAAACGGTAACATGATTAAGAAATATTTTCATCCCTTTTTCAATCGGCGGACGATTATTCTTCTTATAACGGCGATTTTTCTTCCGGTTTCACTTTGTGTTTCGATTTCGGTTGGTGCGGCGTCTGTTCCGATAACGGAAACGGTTCGGATTCTTTGCGGCTATGATTCGGAGCCGCGATATTTGTACATTATCAGGGACATCCGGTTACCGCAATCCTTAGCGGCTATTTTAGCCGGTGCGGGGTTATCGATTTCAGGAGCGGCGATGCAAAGTGTGTTACGGAATCCGCTTTGTTCGCCGTTTACTTTAGGAATTTCGAGTGCGGCGGCATTCGGAGCCGCCGTAACACTGTATCTTGGCGGCGGTGAAATTTCACTTGCGGACAACATGTTGTTTATTTCCAATCATTTTTTTGCAACAGCAAGGATTGGAATTTCATTGGGAGCCTTTTTTTGTGCGGTTATTACAACAATTGTGGTAATGTTACTTGGTCAAGTTCGCGGAACACGATCGGAATCAATTATTTTAGTTGGTGTTGCGCTTAGTTCGCTTTTTTCCGCTGCTCTGATGTTTCTTCAATACCTTGCCGACGATTCCCGTCTTGCGGCAATTGTTTATTGGACATTCGGCGATACCGCCCGTGCAACATGGCACAGTCTTATTCTGATGACGGTTTGCGTGTTACCGGTATCACTTTATTTTTTGTATCACAGTTGGAATTACAACGCTTTGGTATTGGGCGAAGAATCGGCGCGAAGTCTTGGCGTACCGGTTCGGCGGTTGCAGATGTTGACGATGTTGTTTGCTTCATTGCTTACGGCGGTGTTGGTGTCGTTGCTTGGAATTATTGGTTTCGTTGGTTTGGTTGTTCCTCATGTCTCACGGCTTTGGATCGGATCAGACCACCGTTTTTTGTTACCGTTTTCACTGCTATTTGGCGGTCTTTTATTACTCATTGCCGATACTTCAGCGCGATTGATTTTTGCACCAAGAGTGTTACCGGTTGCGATTCTCACTGCGTTTATTGGTGTTCCGGTTTTTTTATCATTATTACTCGGAAAACGAACTCAACTCTAATCGTAACATTCTCTCTTTGTAGATGAAACGTATCTATTCAGTGGTTTGGTTGTATTTCCGAATATTCCCGTCCCGTTAGGGACGACATATTGGTAGAAAACGGTATAACAAAATTATCTGCGTCCCGTAGGGACGCAATGTTGGTGAATTGATCGTTGGTGTTTTTTCTACCAACAGTAATATATCAGTGGAATTTTTCGGAGATTGAAGTTTATTTTTGTAACTATTCAGTCGAGGAAGGTAGGTTGCTCCGGTTGGTTTGTTATTGTGTTGTACGCGGTTGGTCTTTAATTTCCAGCCGTCAACAGTTACAAGTCGGCGAGTACACCGTATTGTTTAAAACCGCCCGGCGGTCGGTTGCCTACCGCGACTGAATAGTTACACTTTTTTTACTTAAATTTTCGGTTTTGGGGAAAGTACTGTAACGGTAACGTCCCATTGCCGTAAACTTTTTTTTGACAGCGAGGATGCTGCCGTAAACTTTTTTTTTCGGCAACATCGCGTTGCCGTAAACTTTTTTTCGGCAGCGAGGATGCTGCCGTAAACTTTTTTTTCGGCAACATCGCGTTGCCGTAAACTTTTTTTCGGCAGCGAGGACGCTGCCGCCACCGATTGGTCAACAATATTAAAACCGAATTTTAAAGTGTAAAAAGTATATCAAAATCAACATGATAATTACAACTATTTAATAACATCAAAGGTATTCCACCATTGTTGTGCAGTAATAATAATATTTCTTATCCAAAAAATAATGAATGCAAACAATAACACTTCAATGACAAGCATCGCAATTCTTCTATATGCAATCGTGCCGTTTTCATCGTTATGAAATTGTTTTAGGAAATCGTAAAATTTGTTCTTCAACAACGTAATCCTTTCATAAAAAGATTTAAGTTAATTAATTGCCGTTTCCGCATTGGTTACGGCAAAAAAGATGCCGGAGGAGTAAGCCGAAATAGAATACCCAAATAATCGTATTGATTGCCGATGTCAGAATAATTAACAAAACAATATGTTGACTTATATTAACGCCGGCGGTCCGCATTATATGACCAATCCCAATAGGTACTGTTATAAAAATAATTAAATAAAAAAAAACGCCAATAAAAAAATATAATAACTTTATCAGTAATCGATAAATCCTAATTGGTTGACAACATCTAATGATAATTTCTGTTATCAGATAAAGTACGGTTACTTGAATGGATAATAACAGCACAAGTGAGTCAAATAATAAATGTCCTTTTCCAACCGGTTCATTTAATATAAGATGCATTGATAAAAAAAGTATAGTAAAAAAAAACGTAAAATACACACATTGAAACTCAAGTTTAATATATTGAAAATCAATTTTTGTATGACAATTCCGGCATTTTCCTTTGACCAGAAACCAACCGAGTATTGGAAATAGTTCCCATATTTTGAGTTTGTTGCCGCAAGACGGACAATGTGACGGAGTGAAAATATTTTCACCGCGCGGCAAACGATAATAAAGGACTCCAATATATCCGCCCATCATCAAACTGAGAAACAAATACCAAAGGAAAATACCAAGATGAAAAGTTGTTTTCGTCTTAATATCATCTCCGCCCGTAATAATAAGCCATACGAGTATTGCTACGATACATACCAATGCGCCTATCATTATAGGAATATTGGGTTTATTTTGATAATTACTATATCGTTTCATGATTTCAGCAAATTTGTTCATCATATAAATGTAACGTAATATATCAGTGGAATTTTTCCTATTTTGGGGGATCATTTGATTACGATGAGTATTGGCATTTCTGTCCCGCTAGGGACAACATATTGGCAGCAAACGAGGTCGATTAAAAATGTTCGTCCCGTTAGGGACGATATGTTGGTAAAAATTGGAATCAATGCCAAATATCAATTTCACCAACATTGCGTCACTACGGGACGCAGATCATT
>JAIROD010000323.1 GCA_031257725.1 Planctomycetaceae bacterium
AAAAATGGACAATACTTTATGAAAAATTTTTCTCATGTGATTAAATTTTTAAAGGGTGGAATTTTGAAAATGGACAAAACGCACAGTAATATAACATCAATCACGGATGCGTCAATATCCCCCATCTCAACAGGAATAAAACAGTTACTCAAAAAATTATCGTACTACACAATAAAATTCCTTAAATTTCAAAAAATGACTGTCCAAAATCAAAAAATACACCGTAAAAATAAATTTGTCCCGTTAATTCAATTCAAATTCCAATTCCATGCGGTTATGACGCTATCGTTTCGTTCCCGCTTGCCATATCATACCAATTCATAAACACTACCCAATTTTTGTGTATTCAATGTTCAAAAACTGAATTTTCAAGTATAATAAACAAATGCTTATAAACAAAACAAACGAACAACACCAAAATGAAATTTCGCGTGTCTCGTTATTTCCGTTTGTTCCGCATTAAAAACAAAAAAATCATTCACAATTTGTTACGTTAAATTTTACTTTGGAGAAACAAAATGAAAAAGTTTATTGTTAGTTTTATGTTTTTGGTCTTGTTTGTTCTGCCGGTTTATGCGGAGAATCAATCAATTCCGCTTAAAGCGGAAAGAATTTGGTCACGGGAATCCGGTACCGCAACAATGAAAATTGACGGCAATACCGTGAATATCGAAGCCAACGGAACGAGAGATTGGGCAGTTGAACTCTGTAAGGGATTTCCGGTTGAAACCGGTGAAACGTTTTTGCTTTCCGCAACTGTTCATAATTTCAATGGTTCCGGTCGCGCTAATCTTACCGCAGCCTTGTTCGGAGCAGACGGGAAAATTATTAACTGGACACACGGCAGTGATTCCCTTCGCGGTGAAACCGATAAGCGGATTCTTGAAACGGAATTTATCGTTCCGGTGGGAACCGGTTATAAAATTCTTCCCCGATTAACCGGCATCGGTCAATCAACATTTTCCGTTTCTGATTTTAGTTTGATTAAAACGGGCAAAATCGAATTAAACCGTAAAACCGCCGATGTTCCCGCTGTTGGAAAAGGACGTTTCGAATATCCGGTAAGTTCGCAAAATGTTGCGAAAAACTGGTTGCTTCGTTCACGCGGTGAACAATCAAACGCTCTTTCGGCGGACGATTCTGTTAAGTTTAACGGCAATGCAACATTGTTGATTAAAAGTAACACTGAACGAAAAACAACTCTTTTTCCGCAAACGGCCATTGCCGTTCAATCGGGTGATCAATTTTTCGTTTCATTTTGGGTCAAACTCGAAAGCGGTAAAGTTTCACTGGATATTTTGTCGTGGAAAGGCGGTTTGGTTTCTGGAAATCGAATTGCCAATGGAACTTTTGCTCCGTCAATTCTTGAAGAAGGAAATGATTGGGCTAATGTTCATGTTTATCTGACGATTCCTGAAGGAGTCAATAATTTTTGTCCCGTTATTTCAGCCGAACCCAATACGGTGTTTCGAATCGGCGAACTGAGTATTGAACGACCATCGTTACACAATTTGAAACAATCAGGGAAAAAAGTCAACGGTTTTGCCATCAAGCGAATCGAAGAAAAATTAGATCGCGGTCTTGTTGCGGTGAAAACAGTGGACGGTGTTTATCTTAGTTGGCGGTTGCTCAAAGACGATAAACCTGATACCGGTTTTCACATTTATCGAATTGACCCCGACAACAAGGAAATTAAACTGACCGACAAGCCAGTTACAAAAGCAACCGATTTTGTCGATAAAACGGTTCCGAATGACGGAAATTGCCGATGGTTTATTCAAACGGACAAAAACAGTACCAAAACTAACACTGTTACTGTTACCGACAAACCGTATCTTTCGATTCCGTTGAAAAATGAAAAATCGTTTCAATATATTGCTTTTGCCGATCTTGACGGCGATGGTAAACTTGATTATGTTATAAAATCACCAAACTCAAATATCGATCCGTATATTGGTTACTGGAAGGCAAGTTCCGGAACATTTCTGTTACAGGCTTACAATGCAGACGGGCAATTTCTTTGGGAAAAAGATCTCGGTTGGGGAATTGAACAAGGAATTTGGTATTCGCCGTATATTGTTGCGGATTTGGACGGTGATGGTTGCGCTGAGGTTGCTGTTAAAACGGCTCCGCAAGATGTTGATCCTCGCAATATAACAGGCCGAGTTTACAGCGGTGCGGAATATCTGTCGATTCTCGACGGTAAAACCGGCAAGGAACGTACAAAAATTGATTGGGCGGAACGCAACGGACTTGGATACAATCTTTCATGCCGTAATCAACTCTGTGTTGCCTATCTTGATGGTAAAACGCCGTCAATTATTGTACTTCGCGGAACGTACTCGCGAATGGTTGCGATTGCGTATCAATTCCAAAACGATAAATTGAAAGAGCTCTGGCGGTTTGACAATCGTTGGCAGCGTGAACTCTGGGGACAAGGAGCGCACACAACTCATGCGCTTGATCTTGACGGTGACGGTCGTGATGAAGTAATTCTTGGTTCTACCGTGTTGGACGATGACGGTACGGTGCTTTGGTGTACGAAATTGGGACATCCCGATCACGTTTATATTGGCGATCTTGATCCGCAACGTTTAGGACTTGAAGTGTTTTACGGCATCGAAACACGGCAACCCCAAAACGGAATTTGTATGGTCGATTCTAAAACCGGTAAATTTATCTGGGGCATTGATTTTCCGACAACACATATTCACGCTCAAGGTTTTTGTTCCGATATTGACGCTTCGCAACCCGGTTACGAATTATGGAATGGCGAACGCGATAGCGAAGAATTACGCTGGTTGCGTAACGCAAAAGGTGAAGTTCTTGATGTTCCCAAACAGTTTCCGCGCAAAAATCTGAGTCCGGATGCGGTTTGGTGGGATGCTGATTGGCAGCGGGAAATGATTCACGGTGGTCGTCCGGTTGATTTTCCGTCCTATAAAAAGGTTGACGCTGAAACGGTGCGTTTTGAAGGCAGTATCCGGTTAATTGGTGATGTTCTCGGTGATTGGCGTGAAGAAGTTGTTACATCACAAGACGGCGAAATCCGAATTTATACAACAACAATTCCCGCAGCAGACCGCCGTACCACTTTTTTACAAAACCCCAATTACCGTGCCACGTTACGTGAAAATACAATGGGTTACCAACAAATTCCGGTTCCGTCGTACGAATTGAAATAGAAAAACCTCTTATGGTCAATGATTGGTTGCTGCCTATTTTAAATGCGAAAAGCACGAAATTTCACGAAAAAGATTTTTGTTGTCATTTTCGTATAATTTTTGTGTGTTTTGGTATTGCCAAGAGGTTTAATTTCGCTTGGGAGATGAAAGGTTCTCCCAATGAAAATTGCTTATGTAGCATGTAGTTGGGCAACGCCTTAGTGGAGTAATCTTCCGGAGTGGGAATTGTCTTAAAGTATTGAGAGCAATCGCAATACCTAACGAAGATGTTAGCCGTAATGTCAAAAGCCTAGTCGGTACGGCGTGAATCTCGTAACACATTTGACTATGACCAATCCTTCCGAATGGGACGAAGTTATCACTGAAAAGGAGTGTTTGTTGTTTGGGGCAACCCTGTTTGAGGTTACCCGCCCCAAATAACAAACACTCCCCTATTCATTCATTAAAAGGGTGTGTTGCTTGGTCTTTCCGTTACCGCCGGTTAAAACCGCCGACTATATTGGAGAGCCCACAACGGGGCAAGACGATTTTCCCGATCGAAATTCTTAACTTAATACGTATAGAGTATTTTAAAAAATAAAAAAATTCTTTCAAAAGGAAAATTCCTGTTGACAATTTCCGTTGTTCCATGTAAACTGTGAAACTCATTCAATTGCGAGACATTTTTTTCTTGCCGTGTTGTTTTTCGGCAATGTTTCGCGGTTATTTCAATGAAACCTTATAAAATAAGGAGATTGACTATGAAAAATGTAGTGATGTGTTTGGTTGGGATTTTGGCGTTTTTCTTTGAAAAATGCCAAATGTTAAAATGGGCAAGACAGGGGGGGGGGCTATCTGTGGGAAAGAGTTAAGAACGGAGAGTAGAGAGTGTTTACCGTTCAAATGCTCTAACTACTTTCCTGTAAAATTCTTACAACCTTTTTATTCTTCAACATTCGGCTTTACCTTAGTCGAACTTCTTGTGGTGATTGCGATTATCGGCGTGTTAATCGCTCTTCTGTTGCCGGCGGTTCAGGCGGCGAGGGAAGCGGCAAGACGAACGGAATGTACGAATAAACTCAAACAATTGGGAATTGCGCTTCACAACCACCACGACACCTACGGTTTTTTCCCAAGCAGTAGTAGTTCCAAAACGCTTGGCACCGACAAAAACACCGCCGCTAACCGTGATCGAATTGGTTTTTTGCCTGCCTTTCTCCCGTTTATTGAGCAACAGGCAATTTACGATTTAATCCAAACCAGTGTCAACTCCACTCTTTCCACTCCTTGCAATTGGATTTGGGACAACACTCACACTGGTGCAACGACGACCAGAATCGGCGCACAACCGATTGCGGCGATTCAATGTCCTTCCGATTCGGAAGCCTTTACGAAACCGAATGTTATAATGGCAAGGATTAATTACCGTCCGATTCTTGGCGATACGGTACTTCCGAATGGTTTAGTCGATTGTCAACGCAGTCTTTTCCGAAAGGGAACCGATGGAGAAACCACATTTAGTTCTGTTACCGACGGAACCAGTAATTCTGTTGTTCTTGCAGAATCCGGCGTTGCTTTCGATTTCTCGAAAAAAACACATATTATTGGCGGTGCCGGAATTGTATCGGGACTTTCAACCACATCAAAACCAAGTGATTGTACCGCTTTAATTGCCGGAGGCGGATTGATAAATTCAACCGCCATCACAACGACAGATCTCCAAAATCGCATGTACGGACGACGTATTTATGAAGGTCGAATGGCGGTACTTTCGCTGGTTACAGTTCTTCCTCCGAACTCGCCTACCTGCGGAAATCAAACACAATGGGATAATGCTATAACAATTAATACGGTTAGCAGTTATCACACCGGCGGCGCAAACGTTACATTAGCAGATGCTTCTGTCCGGTTTATTTCACAAACAATTGATGCAGGCGATCCGAATCAACTTATTGCAACTGTTACCGGTATTGCCGCTGATCATTACAAAGATTATACGGGACCTTCGATCTGGGGCGTTTGGGGAGCATTGGGAACCATTAACTGCGGAGAAGTAAAATCGCCGTAATCCGGTTATCGTCAATGTTGTGTTGTAATCAATGTTGTCTATCAAACAAAATCACGTTACCAATAAGGTGATTAACATTAACAAACCTTAAATTTTAAACTTTAAAGGAGAATTTTACTATGAAAAAACATGCATTTACACTTGTAGAACTTTTAGTGGTTATTGCCATTATTGGAGTTCTCATTGCATTGCTTCTTCCGGCGGTTCAGGCGGCCCGCGAAGCGGCAAGACGGTCACAATGTACCAATCATTTCAAACAATTAGGAATTGCGCTACACAATCACCATGACGCTTACAAATATTTTCCGAACAGTTCCTACCAAAATTCAATGGGAGCAGCAACAATTATAGGAGCAACAGGGGCTCAGCCGGAAGGTAACAGGCGAACTCGGATCGGACCTCTTGCTCCAATGTTACCGTTTATGGAGCAAACGGTTCTGTATGATGCCATGAAACCATCAGTCGCAAACTCCGCTGTTGAGGCGTGCCGATGGATTTGGGACCCCGCTGAAACCGGCGGTTCCGGTATTAGAATCAGTTCTCAACCTATTTCAACACTTCAATGTCCATCCGATCCGGAATCACGTACTCCCAAAGATACGGAACTGGCTCGCAGCAACTATCGACCTGTTTATGGCGATATGATTAACGATATCTTGGTAGATATGCCGCGAAGTATTTTTCGTAGAGGTGATGTGACCATTGTCAATTTTAGTGCAATCGCAGATGGTTCAAGTAATACAATCGCTTTTTCCGAAACTGCTATTTGGAGTGATCCATCCAATAATCCGCGAATTATCAACGGAGTAGGAATCCTTAGCTCGTTGGTTTTTAGTTCAAAACCTAGTGTTTGTATGGCTCTTATCAGTGGAAACGGCACGCTAACAAGTGTAACCATTCCTGATACTCTCGATAATATTAAACGTATGCCGGGCAGACGAATTTATGAAGGCCGCGCCGCTTTTGCTGTTGTTACCATTCTTCCGCCGAACTCGCCAAGTTGTGGGCATCATGTTGAGTGGGATGCCGCTCGCACAATTGCCTCAGCAAGCAGTTATCATACAGGCGGAGCGAATACTTTGTATGCTGATGGTTCCGTTCATTTTACATCGCAAACTATCAACGCCGGAGACCCCTCGTTCGATGTTGCAACAGCAACAGGTTCGAGTAATCCCTATAAAGATTATCTCGGTCCTTCTTTCTGGGGTGTTTGGGGAGCATTAGGAACTCCGAAAGGAAGCGAATCCGTTACAGGTCCCTAAAAAACTTGTAACTATTCAGTAGTATATTATCAAGAAATAATTTACAAAGGCAGGCGACTCAAAGGTTGCCTACCTTCGAATGACCAATCTACTGAATAATTACAAAAAAAGTAATATATCAGTGGAATATTTTTTTTTTAACTATTCAGTTGTTTCCTCCGAATGACCACCCCTTGCCCCTCCGAAGGAGGGGAATAATTCCCCTCCTTCGGAGGGGCTAGGGGTGGTAAAAAATAAACTTCAATCTCCGAAAAAAATTCCACTGATATATTAC
>JAIROD010000338.1 GCA_031257725.1 Planctomycetaceae bacterium
TTACCACCCCTGCCCCTCCGAAGGAGGGGAATGATTCCCCTCCTTCGGAGGGGCTAGGGGTGGTCATTCGGAGGAAACGACTGAATAGTTAAAAAAAATATTTCACTGATATATTACCATCATTCAATTTTTTATTTTCAACCCATTAATAAATTAATAGTTAACGACGGGGTTTACCCCGTGTTTTAGGGTTAAGTCGAACAACGCGGGGCAAGCCCACGCCGTTAACTTTCAGTAAATTCTGAATTATTAGAGATTCCCTTTTATTTTTTACCACCAAGGCGACGAAGGCGCACAAAGATTGTCTGTTACAATGTCTTGGTGCGACTTGTTCGCCTTGGCGGTTCAATGTTCATGGTTTGAGGAGAATGTTGCGGGTGTTAGGGAAAATGTCTATTATACTGTCAACGGCATGATATTGGTTTACGGATTTTTTTCGCAATATTTTGCGGCGGCTTCACTGATTTCTTCAATACTCTCGTTAGGACATAGGTTTGTCTTTCGCCATTCCGTATAGTCAAATTGCCGACTCAACAGAATATAGATAAACCGTTCAGACTCTAAAAGTCCCAACTCTTCAGTGAGACATTTAATTCCTTTGTTAAGTAAAACAAGATCGTCAGACATTATTAGACTCCTTAATTAATATGTAACTATTCAGTCGAGGAAGGTAGGCGACCTTTCGCCGAAAGGTCGCAACGGTTGGTTTGTTATTCAGGTTGTACACGGTTGGTTTTTAATTTCCATCTGCAAACAAGGGCAATGTCGGCGAGTACGCCGACGCAACCTTTCGGCGAAAGGTTGCCTACCTTGTAATTATTTGCCTGATGATAAACAATAGAATCGCTACTGAATAGTTACATTAATATTTCATGATTTGGAGTAGCCTACCCTATTTAAGAGATTCTGTCAATAAACGTGCGTTTAATTGTATTCGCTCAATTCCATTGGGCATTGGCGAGATATTCGTTGTAGGCGGTGATGATTTCGTGTTGTCGGAGCATTCCCAGTAGGCGGTTCGGTTGTTTCGGGTCAACGACCGGAAGTTCGGAAATTCGCCATAGTGTACAGATTCGCAATGCTTTGTACAAATCGTCGTCTGGAGCAACCGCAATCTCCATGTCGTGCGAGAGGTCTTTTGCGGTTAGCACCCCCCATTTTTTTCGGCTTCGGAAAACCGCCCAAACGTCGCTTGACTGAATCACACCGATCAGGTTGTTTTCGCTGTCAACCACCGGAAACAACGAATCCGGTTTTGATGCGATTAGTCTTGCCGTTTGCGGAATGGACGACTCAGCCGGAATAGTCAACACGGAGTGTTTTTTATCTTTTTCGAGACATGTTTCACGCACGGTGATCACTTTCAACAGATCAACCGAATAATTGCCGAAATGCGCTTCACTGTCGATTGGAGCCAAAACTTGTTCTTCGTAAAGGGAAGTTGTTGGCGATTGGATGGCGATATGAATGAGGTTTAGGATAAAGAGTGGGATGAGGAGAGAGAAGTCGAAACCGATCATTTCACAAACGATTACGGCAGCGGCAAAAGGTAATTTCCCGATTCCGGCGTAAAAAGTTGCCATTCCGACGAGAACGCAGGTCGTCATCTCCGGCGTTCCCGAAATTCCCATCGCATCGAACAGCAAACCGCAACAATGTCCGAGTGTTCCGCCGATCAGTCCTCCGATGAAGAGTGAAGGGGCAAGCAGTCCTCCACTTCCGCCGGAAGACACGGTTAAAGCAGTTGCGAGCATTTTTGGGATGATTAGACAAAGGATAAGATAAAACGGCAACTGGTTTTCCAGCAACCGGTGCATCCATCCGTAACCGCCGCCAAGAACTTGTGGATACGTTAAGGCAATACAACCAAGAAGAAATCCGCCTAATGCCGGTTTGAAAAACTCCGGAATGGGTAATCGCCGAAAAATTCGGTTTCGGAGTTCCATGACCATCCGAACAAAAAGAAGACCGCAAAGAGCAATCACCGGAATAAATATCAGGAACACGAAAAAATCGGTTCCGTGTTGAATTCCGACCGTTTCCGAAATTTCCAACAAACGAGTTTCCCCGTGAAAAAACCGAAAGATGGAATAACCGGCTACCGATGCGAGAAGACAAGGAATAATTGCCGCTAATTCGAGAGCGGTACTGGCATACAATATTTCTACGGCATATAACGCCCCGCCGAGTGGGATTTGAAACATTGCTCCGATTCCTCCGGCAGCTCCGGCGAGTAGGAGAATCCGACGGTCATGGATATTCAGGCGAAGCGATTGCCCCAACGTCCCCGCAATACCCGCACCAAGAAGCGTGGTCGGTCCCTCCCAACCGGCTGAACCGCCGGAACCAAGTGTGAGGAAACCGGACAACGTTTTGACAACAGGCAAACGTGTTCGTAGGATACCGTTGCGAAAATGAAAGGAACGGATCACACTGTCTGTCCCCTCCCCTACTGCTTCCGGCGCAAACGACCAAATGAGAAAACCGCAAAGTAATCCGCCAAACGAAGGAATTAAAAGAATCAAAATCCAATATCGCGGAAAAACAAACCCGTTGAAATAAATATCTTTTCGCGGGGCATTCAGAAACGCCTCACCCGGTAATGCACCGGAGGATACGGTATATTGTTCCGGTGTGGGAAAGACGATGCCTGCGGAGGAAAAAAATCCCGTAACTGAATGTCCCAGAAATTGAGCCCCCGCGTAAACCAGAACCGCCGCAAATCCCGACAGAAATCCAATCACAACACTGTAAACCAAAACTTTACCCGATGAATCCCAATCAAACCGTTGTCGGAATTTGTTCGGAATTGTCCGGTTACCGTGATATTGACCTTCCATGGGTTAGGGATAAGGAGTTAGGGGGATGATCGGAGAGTTGATAGTGGAGAGCTGATAATGATGGAATGCGGGGTTAAATTCGTTTATCTGTAATATATCAGTGGAATTTTTCGGAAATTGAAGTTTATTTTTTACCCCCCCTAGCCCCTCCGAAGGAGGGGAATAATTCCCCTCCTTCGGAGCAAAAGTATCTACACATTTTTTTTGGGGCGAGTTGGTTTGGTGTGATCTTTTTTGGTCGTGGAGATTTTTTTGGGGGGGATATTATTTGTAACTGTCTATTTAAATTTGATGTTTTCCTGTAAAAAATTAAAAATATAAAATTTGTCATTTTTGTGTTTATGTAGATACTGTATTTTACTTAAATCCACAAAATTTTGTTAAAATAGAAAGACAAAATGTCAGAATAGACAGTTTTAAAAATTTAAATAGACAGTTACCATAAAACCTATTGGGCAATAGTACCCTTGTCATAAGAGTTGAAAAAACCGTAAATTTTCGTTTTGTAACTTATACTTGTAATGAATTTTAATTTTTTTAAAATAATACAAATTATTGTTTTAATAACATAAAAACGATAAAATCGTTTATAAATCGTATCGACGATGTATAGCAGTTACAAATTGATCTTTGATGAAAAAAATAAAAATAAAAGATAATTCCTCTTGTCCTTGCACCAATTTGCGGTGGAATATTTTTGAGATATTTGAAAATTAGGTGATTTTAATATAGAAATCTCGTCTTTTAGCGAGAAATGCGATGGTCGTTTGATTCGTGAAGTCTTTGACCACTACGATGACACACTAGACCAAACTCAGGAATGGGAATACGATCTTGTAGGCAATAGAACATTACAAAAACTTGACAAGGGTAATGATGGTTTTGATACAATTACCTCTTACTCCTATGATGTCAATGACAGACTCTTGGAAGAAATTTTAGACGATTTGACTGCCGCGAACAAAGACCGTATTACAGAGTATCGCTATGACCATACCCAACAAACATATAAATCAGTTTCTGAAAATGGCGTGAAACTGAACGAAACGACATTTGAGTATGATGCACAAGGAAGAATGTCGATTGTGACGATTACAACGTTTGACGAAAATGGAACGAAAACAAGGATTGAGCGTACTTCTTACGGTTATAACACCGACGGAATTCGGGGGTCAGCTCTCCATGAAATTGACTCAGATGCCGATGGAGTTTTCGAGACATCGAAGTTAACGGAATATTTGAACGATTCGTT
>JAIROD010000405.1 GCA_031257725.1 Planctomycetaceae bacterium
AAGCATACGGTTAATAAAGTGTCATCCCTGCGGGATTAGACAATAGAATCATTCAAACCAAATGCAATTGGTACAGGAATGATGAGAAAACGGATTGATGATAAAATAGACAGTTACCGGAATATTTGTTTTTGCAACCTGTGATTGTTCGTATTTGTTAACGGCGGGGGTACCTGCGATTGCACTTCTACTGAAAAATACTATTTTTTATATTTTAATTCAAAACAATCCTGCTAATAATGAACGGCAACAAATTACAATCAGTTCCTGTACCCCCAGAAGTTCCGATTCCGGGAAAGGTACCGGTTCCAAGAAACGTTCTCGTTTCCGAAACAGATCAGAGTTCTCAGGAAAACTCTTCCGATTCAAAAAAATTTGCTATCGGTATTGGGATTATTTGTATTCTGTTGATTTTATTATTACTTTTATTGTTGTTACGGAACGCAACCATGTCACAGCAGGCGGACACTTCCGCTCAACAAACAGCAGGCAAAACAGAAACAACCGATGATGCGGATACTGCGCCGAGCGATCAAGGTCGGGAAACAAATCAAAACGGTACAGAAAACAATAACAATCAGCAGTCAACAGAAACGGCAACCTCAACAGAAGAACAAACTCAGAACCAAGCACAAAACCGTGCGGAAACAAATGATTCCGGTACAAAAATACAAGAAGACGGTCATAAAGAATCCGCTACGGAAAAACACTCAGAAGACAAACCGCAAATTGAATCGTCTGAAAAAATAACTCAATCGGAAGAAACGACCGATGTTCCAACGCAGAACCAAACAATTGCTCCATCGCTTCAATCCAAATATTCGAAAAATTATGCCGATGGATATTCGGACGGTTTTCATCAAGGCGATGCAACGGTTAAAATTTTTGGAACAGAAGGAAAAGGTTCAAAATTTGTTTTCGTATTTGACCGTTCCTATAGTATGGCGGGAACTCCGCTTGAAGCAACGAAAAGAGAATTAATTCAAAGTCTTACTTCATTAAGAGACCATCATAAGTTTAATATTATTTTTTACGATAATCAACAACTCATTTGGAAACAGGGTGATAAATTGGTTCCTGCACTGAAACAAAATAAAAAAGATGCCGAACAATTTATTGCGAACATTGGTCCCGGCGGCGGAACAGAACCGTTACCGCCGCTTTTAATTGCCATAGATTACAAGCCGGATGTTATTGTTTTTCTGACAGATGGAGAATTGGAACTTGATTTAGACAATATTTGCAATAAAAATAAGAAAATACGTATCAATGTCATCCAATTCGGTTCAACCGGAAATCCATCGGCTCTCTTACAGAAATTAGCCCAAAGAACTCGCGGAGATTACAAATATATTGATGTAAGAAAGTTAGATGCTCTATAATTTTTGTAGTTATTCAGTGGACTATTTGTTTTCGCAACAAGCGATTATTCGTATTTGTTAACGGCGGGGTTTACCCCGCGATGGTACAACAGACGGGGTAAACTCACTTTAATGCCCCAACATTTTTTTCATCGCTTCTTCTTGTTGAGCGGCGAGTTCTTCTGTGGTGAACGCGGATTCTGAACGTTTCGAGGGACGGAGTAAAATTAACACCGCAAAACCAAGAAACAACAAAACCAAAAAGTAGGAAAGTACCCAATCCGGCTTTTCCTCAGACGATTCCGCCCCAAAAACAAAAAACGGTTGGAAAAAAATCAAAACTCCAAAATACAAAATTAACAAGGTTTTCCAAAATTGTCGTAACATAACAGGATATCCTTTCAAAAAAAGGTGGAAATGAGTTTTTTTGTCCGATATTTCTACGTGTTCAAAAAATTTGCTGAAATATTGCCTGAATTATACTTTGAATAAATCCATTTCGCAAGCGGATACGTTTTGATTGGAAAGTTCATTATTGGCGGTTTGATTGGTTGTTGCTGTTGTTTTATCATATCGAATTTTACATTTTGGCAATGACTCGATAAATTGACGACCATAAGATTTCGAATGAATACGCGGATCAAGCACCACCACAAGACCCGAATCAGTGCGGGTTCGTATCAGTCGTCCAAACCCTTGTTTGAATTTGAGAATTGCCGCCGGAAGTTGGTAATCCTTAAACGGATTGCCGCCGTGTGCTTTGATCATTTCAATTTTGGCTTCGACAACCGGTTGAGACGGAACCAAAAAAGGGAGTTTGGTAATAATAACATTTCGTAACGCATTGCCCGGAACATCAACGCCTTGCCAAAAGCTGTCCGTACCAAACAAAACGGAACCTGATGTTTCCTTGAACCGTCGCAGCATTTCACTTCGCGGTATGCCCTCCCCCTGAATAAACAACGGCAAATGACGCTCGGCAAGCCATGAAGTCATATCAGACGCGGTTCGTTTCAATAATTGATAACTCGTGAACAAAATGAATGCTCCGCCGTGAGTTTCCGTCAGATAACGCCGTAACATGGCGTTGTAAAACGGACGTAACACTTCCTCCCGCAAATCCGGTGACGGGGCATCGGTTATCATGACAAGCGTTGCCTGTTTTTCAAAGTCAAACGGGCTTCCAAGTTGCAATGTTTCCAATGCGGTCATCCCAATCTGGCTCTTAAAAAATGTAAACGTATCACTGCCCATTGTAAGGGTTAGGGGTTAGGAATTCGGGGTTGAGTTTGGAAAGGATTTATCATAGCGGAAAATATCGGTACTTTCAAGAGCCTCTGATGATTTGGGGGTTCTTTTGCACGGTTATAAAAGGGTTGTTTTTAGGAACGCAGGCGTTCCGCCAGCATGGAACGACGGAATGTTATTTTATTGTTGCGGACAAGACTCCCGCATTTCTACACACAACCAAGTTGTTAGCGTTCAAAGTATAAATTGATAATGGGCATCTCTAATAATTCAATTTTTTATTCTCTGCCCGTAACTATTCAGTCGCGGTGAATGTTCGTTTTTCTGTCCCGATAGGGACAACATATTGGTAGAAAGCGATTACGATTAAAAATGTTCATCCCGTTAGGGACGATATGTTGGTAAAATCAGGAATCAATCAATAAATCAATAAATCGTACCAATATTGCATCCCTACGGGATGCGGATTTTTTTAATTACATTTTTTCTACCAATAGGGCGTCCCTATCGGGACGCAAAAATTCAGGAACACAACCAAACTACTGAATAAATACGTTTATTTTTTACCACCCCTGCCCCTCCGAAGGAGGGGAATTATTCCCCTCCTTCGGAGGGGCTAGGGGTGGTCATTCGGAGG
>JAIROD010000416.1 GCA_031257725.1 Planctomycetaceae bacterium
TAGGACTCTTGCTACTAAGGTTGTTTTGTTAAGAAAATAAGGTGAAAATAAGGTTGGTAGGGGGCTATCCACTTTCCCCTAAATCAGAAATAATCAGGAATATTCCACTGAAATATTACAGAAAATTAAAACAAAATAGACAGTTACTTAACTTTCAGTAAATCCTGAATTATTAGGAGATTCCCATTGGGTATTTTTTACGCCGACATTTTGTTTTTACGGGACAGAAACATAAATATTATGAATGCCCAAAGAATACATTGACGTTCCTAATTCTTTATGTTATAAAGACCTCATTCCTAATTTCCGAAAAATCAGTATTTTTCAACGAAATAATTTTCACTCACTGCTATCAATTGCAATATCTTCCCCTTGTGCAATGTCCCACCATTATATCTCCACCGCAACCGAACTCCGTCATTTACTTTGTCAACTTCAAGATTGTCCGGTTATTGCCTACGATACGGAATTTATTTCTGAAAACCATTATTATCCGCAGCTTTGTCTCGTCCAGATTGCCGCCAGCGAGATTCAGGCATTGATTGATCCGTTTTCTGTCGGAAGTCTTAATGCTTTTTGGGAATTACTTTGTGATGGGCGGCATGAAATTGTGGTTCATGCCTGCCGTAGTGAGATGGAATTTTGCTTTCGGGCAATCAATCGTTTGCCAACCAAACTGTTTGATGTTCAAGTTGCCGCCGGTTTTCTCGGCAATGATTATCCGGCAGGCTACGGAACTCTTTTAGAACGGTTTCTCAAAATCTCTCTGCCCAAAGCGGAATCACGAACCGTTTGGAATAAACGTCCGCTCACCGCGTTGCAAATCGAATACGCCTTAGGAGATGTCCATTATCTCGAACAACTCGCCCAAACTCTTCAAACTCATCTTGTTGCCCAAAAACGGATTGATTGGTACACGGCTGAAATGGAACGAATCAAACAAAAACTTCAATACAGTTTTGAAACTCCGCGATGGCGTTCATTACCCAAAATTTCCACACTAAAACCGCGTGAATTGGCTATTGCCCGTGAACTCTGGTTTTGGCGGGAAACGATTGCCCAAAAACGGAATTTACCGGCATCCCGTGTTTTACGTGACGATTTGGTTGTCGAAATTGCCCGGCGCGGAACAAGCGACGAAAAACGGATTGCCGCTGTTCGTGGAATGCAACGAAGCGATGCGCCGAAAATTTTGCCGGAAATTTCCGCTGCGATAAATCGTGCGTTAGCCATCCCACAAGAAAAATGTCCGCTTCCCTCTGACCGTTTTTCGTTTCCGCAATATTCCGTGATGGCTCAGCTTCTTTTTGCAACACTCTGTTCAATTTGTCAGCGACATCGTATTTCACCGCAATTAGTCGGCGGAGCGGGCGATATTCGGGAGTTGATTGCCGCCGAATTGGGAACATTGCCGCCGGAAATCAATCCCCGATTACTGGACGGTTGGCGTGCAGAACTGGTCGGTTCACTTTTAGGCGATCTCATCAATGGTCAAACTTTCATTCAAATTGAACGTAACACACCGGAAAATCCGTTTGTCTTTGTCAGAAATCAAACAACTCCGGATTTCACGTAAACAAAAAATCTATGAGAATCTCAATAATTTACAGGCATCTCTCATCATTCAATTTTTGTAATATATCAGTGGAATATTTTTTTTAACTATTCAGTCGTTTTTTCCGAATGCCCCCCCCTAGCCCCTCCGAAGGAGGGGAATTAAAGAACATCTCCTTCGGAGAATAAGTCCCCTCCTTCGGAGGGGTTAGGGGGGGGGTAAAAAATACTGATTATTTCCTATTTTGGGGAATCATTTGATTACGATGCGTATTGGTATTTCTGTCCCGCTAGGGACAACATATTGGTCGCCAACTTGCACAACCAAAATATTAAAACAAAAACGACACCGCAGCACAACCGCTGATACTACCAAGTAGTATGAATAGTAACTGTCTATTTTAAACACAAAATACACGAAATTTCACGAAACACACAAAATTATACGAAAAGGACAACAGAAATCTTTTTTGTATTTTTCGTGTGTTTCGTGTATTTCGTGTTAAAAAAAAGTTAAAACAAAATAGACAATTACCTCTATGAATATGACAAGAATCAAACAACCGCAACCGGAATTTACAGGATACGTTATTCCTGTTTCCGCACCGGCATGTCTTAAAATTTGTTTTTTTTCTTTCGTATTTGCAACATCTAATGGCGTTTTCCCATTATAATCTTTTGCATTTATATCCGCTCCTTTCTCGATAAGATATTTCAATACGTCAACATTGGAATTATATCTTGCCGCATAGTGAAGCGGAGTCTTGCCGTATTTGTTTTTATCATGAACTAAGTAGGGATTAATTTGTAACAATTGTTTAACGGTAGTCAGATCATTTCGTTTAACCGCTTTAAAAATATTAATTTTCGGAGTTATCTGTGGTCCAACTGAAGGATGATACACTGTTGTTGCACCGGCATTTATCAAAATTTGTTTCTTTTCTTCTGTATCTGCAACATCTAATGGCGTTTTCCCCTCATAATCTTTTGCGTTTATATCCGCCCCATTCTCGATAAGATATTTCAATACGTCAACATTGGAATTATATTGCGCCGCAAAGTGAAGCGGAGTCGTGTCGCAAACATCTTTTGCGTTTATATCTGCCCCATTCTCGATAAGATATTTCAATACGTCATCATCGAAATTATACGCCGCAAAGTGTAGCGGAGTCCAGCCGAGATCGTTTTTTGCGTTTACATCCGCCCCATTCTCGACAAGATACTTCAATACGTCAACATTGGAATTACATTGCGCCGCAAAGTGTAGCGGAGTTTCGCCGTCTTTATTTTTTGCATTTACATTCGCCCCTTTCTCGATAAGATATTCCAATACGTCAATATTGGAATTACATTGCGCCGCAAAGTGAAGCAGAGTTGCTCCCTCACCGTTTTTTGCATTTACATCTGCCCCTTTTGCAACAAGATATTTCAATACGTCAACATTGGAATTAGATTGCGCCGCAAAGTGTAGCGGAGTTTCGCCGGAGTTGTTTTTTTCATTTACACTTGCCCCTTCCTCGACAAGATATTTCAATACGT
>JAIROD010000437.1 GCA_031257725.1 Planctomycetaceae bacterium
GTACAAATCCAGATCCGAATCTTTATGCGGTGTTCCATAAGCGTAGGAACCGAATAAATAAATCTGCTCCACCGGAACCGTTTCAACAATAATCCGTGTGAGAATATCCAATTCGTCTTTAATCGCAGTAATATCGTTCATTAATCCCTCTTTCGGCAAATTAAATTCTGTTCCATTTTTCCCAATAGTCCTTATCGTCCCTAATATCCCTAAAATTTCAGTGCAGGACACAAGGAGCGGGACACAAGGAAAAGTTACTGATTTATTTTATACAGTTCGAGTTCCCAGATACGGGCTAAATTTCCGGGAGTTGCGGTGATTACAAGCCGGAACGCGGAACTCTTTATTGTTGGAAAACGTTTGCCGATATCGGGAACATCATTGGATTCCGTTTTTGTTCCGCCAATATCCGTCCATGTTGAACCGTTACGGTATTGAAATACAAAATTTTGAATTGGAGTTATGCCGCCGGATTGACCGGAAATCAGCCGCATAGCGTTAATTTCAACAGGTTGCGGAAACGTCAATTCAACCCAATGCGGAGCAACTAGCAAATCACCGCTTTCAGCACTCACCCAACGTTCGGCGTTGTTGGTGATGTCGATCTTGCCGTCATTGATATTTGTTGCGGGATAGTTTGCCGCTTTGTAAAAACTTGAAACGTTAATTTTCGCACTGCGTGCGAGATTGTTTCCGGCTTTCGGCAACCATGCGGGCGGCGTTAATTTTTGTACCGGTTTTCCCGACGGGTTCGGCTGTGCTGAATGCCAATACCGATCCGGTACGGGCGCAACTCCTTGTTCCATGAGTTGTTTCAGTTCCGGCAAATATTTTTCGTACACACCGCGCGGAGTGGTCTTATTTTTAGTAGCGATTGACGCTGCCATTCCAACCACTTCACCCATCATTCCGCCGGTTCGCATAACACGGATTGTTCCAAGCGCAACGTGAGTCACACTAATACATCGTCCTGCCATGAAAAGATTGGAAACATTTCTTGAATAAAGAGTTCGGTAGGGAATGGCGTAGGGCTGAATACCTTTGTGTTTAGCGATTGTTCGGAATGCTTCGTTGGAAAAATATTTTTCATTTTTCGTTTCAGGATAATGCAGATCAATTGTCCAGGTTGTTACAAAACTGGCATCGTTCCATAGTTCACGCTGTACGATATCCTGTTCCTGAAGAATCACATCGCCCATTAAACGTCGTGATTCCCGTTTTCCGGCAATAAACGCAACCCATCCGAGTTTTCGGTTTTCCACTTTTTCTCGCCATTTCGGTTCACTTTGATTTTTCATATATGACCAATGTCCGTACGCGGCGCGAAGTCCGTTGTCGCGAATCCGTTCAATATCCCACACCTGATCGTAATTCAAACCGGTCTCCCAATCCCAATCGCCTTGTACCATCGGCTGCGCACTTTCGTGCGTGAACTGATGCGCCCAGGGAAGCAGTGGAAATTCGGTTTTAATCGGTTTTCCACCGGCATCTTTAACCGGTACGGAATACCATTGAACAGACGCACCCATTGTCATTTTATCGGGTTGTTCAGGTGCAAGCATCTCGCGTGTTTCCGCTTTCGATTCCCGACCCATTCGCCATTCAGCACCGGCAAGAAAACCAAGATTTCCGTCACCGCTGCAATCCGCAAAAAGTTTACCAATAAATTTTGTTTCAAGACCAGTTTCAATATTTTTGCCAATCACTGATTTTATTTCAATCAAACCATCTGCGAATTTTACTGTTTCTGCTGCAATAATATGAGTGTTCAGATAAAGCGTAATATTTTTTTCGGCTTTAATCGCGTTTAGTTTTTTTTCGTCCTTGTAATATTCTCCGGGTTGAGCATTCCCTTCGTGTTGCGGATCGAGTTCATGTACAAGATTTCCGAGATTGGGATAAGGCGGATGTCCCATACGACCCTGAAGATGAACACGAACTTCCGAACTGTTGTTACCGCCGACTGTCGGACGATTTTGAATTAACGCAACTTTACAATCAAGTCTTGCTGCAGAAATTGCAGAACAAATTCCGGCAATACCCCCGCCAACAACCACCAGATCAAATGGTTCTTCCTTCGCCAATGGAGCTTCCAACGGTGAAGCGGTTAATTTCAATGTTTTGCGTCGGATTTTGTCGATTTCTTTAACATCTTCCGGCGGTGTGTCGTTTTCATCATCGGTGAAAATAATTGCATCCAACCGACCGTCAAAACCCGTTAAATCGTGTAATGAAATTTTAACTTTTTCATTTTTGATATTAACAGTTCCGCCGTTTTGCCAATGCCAGGGATCCCCTTCGGTTCCGAAAACGGTCTCCAATTTCTGCCCATTCACACTCATTTGAAATTTTCCGGGCGCATATTCCGGTGTCCACGGCGCAACCCAATTTCGGGTACGTACAAAAACCCGATACGTTCCCGGTTTGGGAAAAACAATTTCCGTTACCGCATCGGCAACCGGTTCGCCCATTCCGTGAGCTAAAAGAACCGGTGACCCCATAACGTCCATATATTGCTGATCGACAACCCAACCGCCTTTATCGGTAAACGATTCCGCTTCAACAAAAACAACAGCGGCTGCCGTTTGCGCAACCATGAAAGGCGAAAAAAAAGAAACAATAAAAAACGTAAAAATCGAAAAACAAAATCGCATCGTTTCCTCCTAAGAAAGTAAGAAAAATTAAATTAAATTGGTTAAATTTCAAAAACAAATATTTGTTTTAAAGATTGAAAGATAATCTGCCCTATAGTCCCTTATATCTCTAAAAGAAATTCCCTTTTTGTTTACAAACCGACAATCGTAATTTTTTTGCCGTTTATGGTTTTCTTTTTCATATAAATTTTATCGTCCCACTTGACACGGGCGCGGCGGTCAAAAAGGACAAGCCATCCTTCGCGGCAACCGTAGATGTCCATGTAACGCATTGTTTGTTCAAATCCTTTTTCAAGATATTTGTCACTGTAACGGATTTTGAGTTCAATCGGATATTTTTGTCCTTCATAAATCAGACAAAGATCAAGCCGTCCCGAACCCGCCGCCATATCACGAATGATCAACCCGCCGCCGTTGAGAACACGTTGCAGAAACGCCATCAAGATCAAATGCGGTGCCGCTTCTTTATAGTCGAAACGTTTTTCCCAAATCTGGCTGTTTTCACGCCAAAACTGTTGAAAATCACGCATCAGAAAGT
>JAIROD010000474.1 GCA_031257725.1 Planctomycetaceae bacterium
AAATCATTTTCAACACTAAGGAGACAATGTTTATGAAAACATCATTTTCAACATTACGATGGAAGATTTTTGTTGCGTTGATTTTTTGCTGCGTAATTTTGCCGGTTCAAGCCGACGAAGGAATGTGGTTGTTTGAGCAACCGCCGACGCAACAGGTGAAAGAAAAATACGGTTTTGAATTAACTCCGGAATGGCTTCGGCATGTTCAACAGTCGTCAATTCGTTTTGCCCGTCGCGGCAGTGCGTCGTTTGTTTCGTCGCAAGGACTCATTATGACGAACCACCACGTTGGAGCAAGAAACCTGCATGAACTCAGCACGCCGGAAAATAATCTGCTCGAAAACGGTTTTTATGCTAAAACGTTTGAGGATGAATTACCGTGTCATGGTCTTGAAATTCTTGTTCCGGTTTTATCGGAAGATGTTACGGAAAAAGTCAACGCTGCTGTTACGCCGGAAATGTCCGCCGAAGAAGCTCAGAAAGCGCGCAACGCTGTTATTGCGGCAATCGAAAAAGAAGCGGCGGATAAAACGAAACTTCGTTGTGAAGTGACGACGCTTTATCAAGGCGGCGCGTATTGGCTCTACAGTTACAAAATTTATAACGATATTCGGCTTGTTTGGGCGCCGGAGCAAAATATTGCGGCATTCGGCGGCGATCCCGATAATTATGAATATCCGCGATATTGTGTTGACTGCTCGCTTTTCCGTGCGTACGAAAACGGCAAACCGGCAAAAATTGAACATTTTTTGAAATGGTCAACGGGCGGAGTGAAAGACGGCGAACTCGTTTTTGTTTCCGGTTTTCCCGGCAAAACGGAACGTTCTTACACACGGGAACATCTCGAATTTCAACGCGATGTCTATTTCCCGTGGCGGTTACAAAAACTTTATCGGCGTGAAGTGATTTATTCGGCGTTTGCGAATCGCAGTCTTGAAAACCAACGCCGAATCGCCGACGATCTTGGATGTGTACAGAATTACCGCAAACGCGCCATCGGACAATTGCAAGGTCTTCAAACGCCGTCGCTGTGGAAACATTTACCGTATTCCGAACCGGCGGATAAAAATTCACCGGAAAATAAAATTTACAACGCATGTCAATATGCTACAGATGATTCTCGTTATGTGTTGTATGATATATTGGAACTTGGTGAAGCGTTCAACTGTCAAACATTCAAAATTGCTCGAATGTTGATACGGCTTGCTTACGAGACGGAAAAGCCTAATTCAGAACGTTTGAAAGAATACCGTGATGGAAATATTGAATCAATTAAACAAACACTGTTTGCAGATACGCCGATTTATGAAGATGTTGAGATTCTAAAATTGACGGATTCTTTGACGATGTTACATGAATTATCAAGCGAAGGCTGGAACAATTATTTATATTACTCTAACAAGTTGGAAATATCACCGAAAGAGCAGGCAGTCCTATTGATTAGTCATTCGAAAGTTCGTGATGTTGCTGAACGTAAACGGATTGTTGACGGCGGCATACGGGCAATCAAAATATCCAACGATCCAATGATTAAATTGGTACGAGATTTGGAAGATTTTATAAAAATAGTCCGAGAAGATTATGCAGACAATGTGGAAGCGCCGATGACGGCGGCGTATGCGGAGTTGGCGAAAAAGCGTTTCGAAAAATTTGGAACAAGCGTTTATCCCGACGCAACTTTTACACTTCGGCTTTCCTACGGTGCGGTGAAAGGTTACAAAGAAGATGACGGAACAGAAGTTGCGCCGATGACAACAATTGCCGGAATGTTTGACCGAGCGGAGAAACAAAAATTCAAAGAACCGTTTGATCCGCCGAAAAGTTGGAAGGAAGCCAAAACAAAACTCAATCCGACCACACCGTTCAATCTCGTTACAACAAACGATATTATCGGCGGCAACAGCGGGAGTCCGTTGATTAACGCGAAAGGTGAAGTGGTTGGTTTGGCGTTTGACGGTAACATTTATTCGTTATCGAATAATTTTGTTTATACGGAAACACAAAGCCGATGTGTTTCCGTTCACGCCGATGTGATTGTCGAATCATTACGAAAAATCTATGGAGCCGACCGTATTGCCGATGAACTCGGAAAGTAACCGTAGGTTTTCGCCTAATACGGCGGTATCCGACATATCGCCGAACCGTCCTGCCAACGCAATCTTATTCTTGCTATGATTGCGCAACGTATTATCGCCCCGCGTTCAAAACTGCAAAAACGATAGGGGAGCGTTTCTTGTTTTGGGGCAACCCTGTTTGAGGTCAACCGCCCCAAAGAACAAACGCTCCCCTTCGGTTTAGAATTAGAAGGTGAAACATACGAAAAGACAAATCACCATGTCTTCGGTATAACGAATTTGTTATGGTGATGTAACTCGAAGTGGTGGAATACTTCGTTTCGATTTTCTAATAGTTTGGTAAATTGACAGATATTCATTAATTCGCTGCTGTTGTGTTGTATCGGAAATCTGATTGGTTCTTTCATAAAGGTCTTCGTTTAAATCAACAAGAAACTCCGGTTGGTCTTTTAACCCCAAAATGAGTTTCCAACGATTTGTTATGACAGCATGTCCAATACCCTCAAAACCTTCGTTATGAGCTTTTTGTGTCAAAAAATCAGCATATTCCCGAAATGGTTTGTCTTGAAATTCTTTCGGAATTCCCAAAGGAAGCGTATCATAACCGTATTGTGATTGAATCAAAAGATTATCACGAATCGGAATCGTTTCGTCTTGTTTTCCTAACAATACCGGCAATAAACTCACACTGTCAAGCGATTGATCTTCTCCCGGTTCAATACCGGCGATTTCGCTCAGTGTTGCAACGATATCGTGAAGTCCGACCAATTGACGGGTAACTGTACCGGGCTTAATTACCGACCCCGCATCCGTGTCGTCTCCCCAATGAATGATCAGCGGAACGCGATGACCGCCTTCCCAAACACTGCCTTTTTGTCCGCGTAAACCGCCAACAGCATCATGTCCGAAGTGTTTTCGATCATTGAGCGTTAAACCACCGTTATCGCTTGTTACAATGATAACGGTATTGTTATATAAATTTCGTTCCTTCAAAATCTTAACAAACTGACGGAGCAAAATATCTATTTCAAGTACCATATCGGTACGCGCAGACATTCCGGTTGCTCCGGCAAGTTGATGACCGAATAATGTTTGAGGAGGCGTGTAAGGAGCGTGCGCACCGTCCGAACAAAAATGAATTAAGAATGGACGTTCTTTTCCTTCGATTCTATTTTGTTTCAAGTGTTTATCAATGAACGCCGTTGCTTTTTCAGTCAATGTTTGCCCGATAGCCGAACTGTCCCAATCGGCAATACCAAACCCTTTAGTTCGTCCCCAGTGGTCTTCCTGCTCCAACATTGTTATTTTCGACGGCTCACCGACAAGAATATTGTTTTCATAATAAACATAAGGGCCAATCTGATGTCCGCGAGGAATAATATAAGAATAATCGAATCCCCATTGAATCGGTCCTTCAGATAATTTTGAATTAAAATCGGGTACATCCGCCGAAATCATCCGCTCGTAGGTTGTTCCGATACCGGCTTTACCAAACATTGCTGTTCGATAACCTGCTTGTTGTAAAAAATGTCCTATTGTTTTCTGACCGGGCAAAAATTGCGTCGGACCTACATAAGTCCATGTTCCGTCCGGGTTGCGTCCCCGCCATGGATAATTGCCGGTGAGAATAGCATAACGGGTCGGAGAACAAAGTGCTGCCGGTGAATGTGCATTGGTAAAACGAATTCCCGTTGCGGCAAGCCGGTCTAATTCCAATGTCCGAATATGTCCCTGCGGATTGTAACATGAAAAATCACCATAACCAATATCATCGGCGAGAATCAACAGCACATTCGGCAATTTCAAATGTTCCTCCGCAAAAAGCGGCAGAACAAACGCTATCGACAACAATAGAATGTACGAAAAAGTGAATTGTCTCATTCGTTTATATAACGTGAAAGTAAATATCTGAATTAAAAGTCAATACCGTTTTTTAATCTTTGGTATCTATTCATTTGATTGGAGGTTTTACATTTTGTGATTGATTTATTACAACGAACAACCCCTTTAGGGGTTCAACGTGAATAACCGCCGGTTTCAACCGGCGGAAAGTACCGCCCTTAAACTCAACCCCTTTAGGGGTTGTATGTGAGGAAAGTTACAAGTTTCCATGCCGCTTTTGTGCAACCCAACCCCTAAAGTAAATGTCTATTTTAAACGCGAAAGGTCGCGAAAAAAATAATATTCACACCGTTTGTAATATTTCAGTCGAATTTGCGAAAACATCTTGTTGTTGTTTCAACCTTATTTTCAACCTTATTTTCTAACAAAACAGGGGTGGACTGTAAAAACTGGAGAGGTGAATAAGGTTGAGAAAGTGTAGAAATTTAAATTTTTTTGGAGGACTTTATGTCGAAGAAACGCGTTTGTTATTCACCTTCTTTTAAGGC
>JAIROD010000525.1 GCA_031257725.1 Planctomycetaceae bacterium
CCTCCGAATGACCACCCCTAGCCCCTCCGAAGGAGGGGAATGATTCCCCTCCTTCGGAGGGGCAGGGGTGGTAAAAAATAAACTTCAATCTCCGAAAAATTCCACTGATATATTACCAAATCTTACGTTTGGCGTAACCGGTTCACTTTGTTCGGGAGGCGTTGTTGGGGAGTCGCGTTTATTCCCGCTCAAAGTCTGTTCAAAGAATTAGAGACAATATAACAGGAAAAACCATGTTTTCAAGATGTCATCGTTTTTGCAGTGTTATTTTCGCAGATTTTTTTCCTTGCCCCGCATAACCCCAAACACGGGCTAAAACCCGTCGTTAACTAAAAACACAGGGCAACCTCCGGCTAATTAAAAGGTCATTATATTTGTAATAGAAAGTATGGCAATTTGAATTTATATGATCTACAAACTATAATAAATAGTAATAGATCAGCGGAATTTTCATCATTGTATTACCATTGAGTTAAGCAGCGTCATTTTCCTGTCCCGTTAGGGACAATACTGTAAACGGCATGATATTGGTTGGGAATCTCTCCTCATTCAGAATTTACCGAACGTTAACGGCGCGGGCTTGCCCCGCGTTGTTCGACTTAACACTAAAACACGGGGTAAACCCCGTCGTTAACGAAAAACACGGGGTAAACCCCGTCGTTAACTATTAACAGGGAACCTCTCATCATTCAGAATTTACCGAAAGTTAACGGCGCGGGCTTGCCCCGCGTTGTTCGACTTAACACCAAAACACGGGGTAAACCCCGTCGTTAACTATTAACCATTAATTAATGGGTTGAAAATAAAAAATTGAATGATTAGAGACGCACTTTTTTTTGAAAATCTTAAAACCTTTACGTCTTATCAAAAATTAAAGGGGTTAATCTTATGTCGATATTGAACAAATTTAAAATTGGAAAAAAACTGAGCGGCGGATTTGCGTTTGTTTTGCTTTTGCTGTTACTCACTGCGTTTTTTGGATATTGGGGATTACAGCAAGATGCCGACACGAGCAACGATCTCCTTGATGTATTAAATACCCAAAGTCAAATCCTTGAAATACAAAGCACAACATTTCAAACACAAATTAACGCTCTGAACGGTATTTTATACCGTGATAAAAAAATCGTTGCGGAACGGCGAAATCTGGATCAACGCATTCATGAACTTGCCGATGCGGTTGAACCCCATTTGAAAAAACAGGATCAGGAAACACTCCGTAAACTTGTTGTCCTCTACAACGAGTTTTCCGATTTGGATGCACGTTGGTATCAGGTTGAAGATGAGCGGCTTAAAAGAGTGGAGTATTTAAGAGAACGTGCCGCATTTATCGTCGATAGTTTGAATTCTCTCTCCGACTCACTCGAAGACATCATGAAAACATCGGAAGAAGCAAAAGAAATCGATCAAGAACGTTATTTTTCCGAAAAACGGTCTATTCAACTAAAACAAATCAATCATTGCTCCACCATATTCGCCCGACTTCAACGCTTTTTCTATCAGTATTTCTCGGAATTGGACACACAAAAGAAAGAAACAATCATTGCGGATATCGAAAAAAATATTCAGGATTTACTCAATAAACTTGGCGTTGTTGAATCTGATATAACTATTGATACGAATAAAGCAATCTATGCTCAAATTATTGAAGCGTTCAAGGTATGGGAAAAATTATTCAAAGAGATTATTGTCGATCTCCAAAAACAAAATGAATTTAATACCGAGCAAGCTCAAAAAATCACCGAGATGCGAACGCTGAGAAATGACATCACTCAACATCTTTCCGAACAGGTTCGTCAAATTCGGAAAATCTCCGAAGATACCAGCCGGATTATGTTGGACGGGATTCTCCTTGTTTCTGTTTTTGCTTTAATTGCTGGTCTTCTAGTCAGTTTCCTTCTGAGCCGGAATATCACTGCCGGACTTTCCAAAGTCATGGAAACACTTAAAAAAGTTATTTTGGAAGGCGATCTCCATGTGGAAATTTCAAACGATTTGTTAAACCGGTCGGATGAAGTTGGTGAAATGGCGCATGTGAGCAACTCCGTTTTGAACGATTACAAAACCATTGACGCAATGGCAAACGCTTTGGCGGAAGGTGATTGGCGTATTGAGGTCAAAGAAAAAGGTCCGCAGGATTCAATGAATCAAAATCTTGCCAAGATGCTTTACAAAGTCAATAACGCTCTTTGTGAAATCAATAACAATGTCAAGCAGGTTGCCTCTGGAGCCGGTGAAGTTTCTTCTGCTGCCCAGACATTGTCCAACGGTTCTCAGGAATCAGCCGCCAGCCTTGAAGAAATCACTGCCTCCATGAATGAAATCAGCAACCAAACGAAAACAAACGCACAAAGTGCTTCTGAAGCCAGCGATCTTGCCCACAAAGCATCCTATGCAGCTGCCGAAGGTCAAAACGCCATGCAGGAAATGAACGATGCGATGAACCGAATCACCAAAAATTCAAATGAAATTCAACGGGTGGTGAAAGTTATTGACGACATTGCTTTTCAAACCAATCTGTTGGCGTTGAATGCTGCTGTTGAAGCGGCTAGGGCGGGTGTTCATGGTAAAGGGTTTGCGGTGGTTGCGGAAGAAGTCCGAAATCTGGCGGCACGAAGTGCCAAAGCCGCCAGAGAAACAACCGATCTGATTTCAACCAGCGGTAATGAAATTCATAAGGGGGGTGAAGTAGCCAACCGCACCGCTGAAGTGTTAAACATGATCGTCGCTCAGATCAAACAAACCACTGATTTGGTTTCCGGAATTGCCGAAGCAAGTAATGAACAAGCTCAGGGTGTAGCGAAGGTTACCGTTGGACTTCAACAAATTGATGGTGTGACCCAACAAAATACTGCCGCCGCCGAAAAATCCGCCAGTGCCGCCAACGAAATGAGCGGTATGGCAACCCTACTCCAAAAACTCGTTACCCAATTCCAATTACACACCTAATAAAACATAATATATCATCGGAATCAGACGTCGAAAGAACCGACAAATCCTCGTGAACAATCGAAAGAATCGTCGCCATGGTCAACAAAATCTCATCGAGACATCTATATTTGTCGCGATAAGATAAAACAAGTTCTAAGGTCTCTTCGGCTTCCGATGTAAAGAAAAACGAAAAAATGTTATGAAATATCTTTCTCATTTTATTATCCCTTCATAAAATAAAGAATTGGAGAACAAAAAATTACAAAAGAGAAGTATAACCGCTTGAGAAAAAACGTGAAGTACCCCTCGTATCATAATAACAAAAATTTCTTGGAAGATTAACTAAAACGCAACAATTAAAAACGTAAAACAAACAGGAACTAAGTAACGAATATCGATACCGCCGTTATATGTAATGTGTAACATGTGTTTCATGCATGTTGTTACATCAAAAAAACTCCTTAAATTATCAAATTTCGCCAGTACAAAAATAAAAATCGCATTTTAAGAGTCAAATCATCTCTTTTGTTTTTGTTCAAAAATATTTTCAAATTTCATAACTTCATATTATTAAATAAGTTAGTGCAATTAAATATGTAACATCTCTTCAAAAACGTAAAATCAACAGGAACTAATTAACGTTGCCGCCCATATTTTGCT
>JAIROD010000588.1 GCA_031257725.1 Planctomycetaceae bacterium
ATCAAAACAAAAAATTATCCAAAATAATCAATTTGTAGTCAGTTTTAAACAACCGGAATCAACATAAATTCTTGGAATATAAGGAATTAGCAAAAAACATGGTCGGAACTTCGGGTTAACCGTATGCTTTAGCTTACGGATAAAGCATCTAAAACATAAAGTCCCGCAGGGACGACACTTTTAGTCATTTTTTAGCCAATTGATGTTTTCTGCGTATCCCGTGTTGAAAACATAAGTAAATCCAATGATTTTTAAGTGAAAATTTCAAAACAGTAATCGAATAGACTCGCTCAATAATGTGTCGTCCCTGCGGGACTTCGTGTTGCGTTTGCCCTACCGTAAGCTAGCTAAAGCATACGGTTAATAACGTATTTTACTTAATAGTCCTTGCAGGACTAATAAAAAATTAAAATAGACAGTTACACTGCACTTTCCAAAAAATTATGGTAAACTACTTTAGTCAAAAGCCTTTATTTTGAGTATTTTTCAAAATTATCGCTGATTTAATGCGTCTTTGCTCAAAAAGTAGAAGTCGCAAAAAATAGAGATTGTTTTAAAATACCTTAAATTTAAGCATATTGACCATGTTAATTTTTTGGAAAGTACAGATACCCAACCTAAACCTCAAGAAAAGTAAACATGCTATGAAAAAAACTTTTTTACTATTGTTATCAACAATATTATTTTCGGTTTTTGCCGTTGTTTGTCAGGCAAGCGAAATTAACGTTGAAAAAAACGATAACACCGCCGGTCAATCCGTAACACCATCTTCCGCCGTTAATATTGGTGAAATTACGGACAAAAGTACGGATGAATTGCGGATTGATACTCCGGTGTTGTTTGTGAAACGGCATAATTTTCTTGGGTTGCATATTTATGATACGTTTTATAAATGGCGGCCCGGCGGCGGAATTTATGTTCTCGAAAATCCATCCGATCCGCCGGAACAACACCGAATCAGAGCGGTGATTGATCCCGCCACACCGGAAACGCTCGGCGAAGGAATGTACAGTCATCCCGATCTTTCATGGGACGCCCAACGGATTTTATTCTGTTTCAAAGCATCGCCAAACGGCGGAACATCCATTTATGAAATAGGAATTAACGGTTCCGGTTTGCGGCAATTAACGGATTGTACCACAAATTTTTGTAACCAATATAAGGGTGTCGGCAACGGTAATCACGATGTGATGCCCGCTTATTTGCCCGATGGTCGAATCGTATTCACCTCAACACGATTCAGCGGACTCGTTCCCTGTAACAATACCGGCGTTAGTATTTTACACGTGATGAACACCGACGGCAGTGATATTCATCCGATTTCCGTTAATGGTGAAAACGAATTTGATCCGTCGGTGATGCCCGACGGTAGAATTTTGTTTGGACGTTGGGAATATATCGACAAAAGCGCGTTGACCCAACAAAGTATGTGGACTGTTTATCCTGACGGAACCAACGAAACAGCTCAGTTTGCAAATAATCTGGTGTTTCCTGAAGCAACGTTGCAAGTACAATCTGTTCCCGGTGCGCCGCATCTCGTTTGCAGTACTTTTGCGAAACATAACGGTCCGCCTCGCGGTTCCATTGCGATGGTTGATCTCCGCAAGGGCAAAGACAATATCGACGCGATCAGCAATTTCGAACATCCCGAAAATCCAACTTATGATCTTGGCGAATCCTGTGATCCGGTGCCGTTGTCGGAAAATCTTGTTCTTTACAGCGGACAATTTGAAGAAGGTCGGAAAAATTCGCTCATGCTTATTAACCGCAACGGAAAACGAACCGTATTGTTGTCTGATCCGTCTATTGATTTACATAATCCGATTCCGATTGTTCCGCGACCGGTTCCGCCGATTCTCAGCAATCAGACCGATCCTTCCAAAACAGAAGGACACTTTTTCGTACAAGATGTTTACGCGGGCAACTTCGATGTTCCGCGCGGTTCCATAAAATGGTTGCGTGTTATTGAAGAAACAAGCCGGATTAGTCCTTCGCCGGGTCCGTCCGTTTTGAATCAGACATTTCTTGTTTCAGCGGCATTGGCTTTTAGTTCCAAAAATTATCTTGGTATTGTTCCTGTTGAAGAGGATGGTTCGGCTTTCTTTACTGTTCCGTCGGGAAAAGCGGTTTATTTTCAACTGCTGGATAAAGATTACAAACTTGTCCGCAGTATGCGTACATTTATTCAGGCGGCGCAGGGAACAACGCGGTCTTGTCTTGGTTGTCACGAATATTCCACGCCGGCGGTCGCCGCCGCCCGAAGAGGAAAAACAACACCCAACCGTTTACAACCGGAATCATGGGGCAGCGGTCCTATTGATTATCCGTCCATGATTCAACCGATTCTCAATCGACATTGTGTTCATTGTCATGGCGGTCAGAACGGAATTGAATCGGGACTTGATCTGACCGGCGGTTGGACGGAATATTTTAATAACAGTTATGAAAATCTGGTAAGCCGCCGCGAAGTAATTTACATTGCACCGCTGATTGGCGGAATCGACTGTATGAACGGCACCGCTCATTGGTCGGCGCAAATTCTTGGAACTTACGCGCATGGTTCCGGCAAATCACCGCTTGCCGACCTCGTCATTTCCGGACACCAAGAACGTTTCCCCAAAATGACTCAGGTAGAACGTGAATTAATTCTCGCGTGGATTGATTCAAACGGTTTGTATTACGGAACGTGGAACTACACCCAAAACGGTTACACGTTACCGAAATGGTCAAAACTCAAATCGGCGTTAATTGAGGTGATGAATGATGCCGGTTGCCTGACCTGTCATGCTGACGAAAAAGGGCAGGTGAAACGTTTTGAACCGGATTGGATTAACCTTGAAAAACCGGAATGGAGCCGGATTTTACGTGCGCCGTTACAAAATTCGTCGGAACCGGAACAAGGTTTGGGACTTGGTTTTTGCCGTAACGCTAAAGTCGATCAACATTGGCAACGCCTTCGAATGGTGACCAATTCAACGTATGCTCATGCGGTGAAAGACCTTGATTTGTTTCCGAAACAAACTTGGCGGTCATGGAACAAAGACGGTGAACCGGTTGTTTCATTTAAGTCGGTAAATGATCCGAATTATCGTAAAATGCTCCGTTTAATCGAAACAACACGACACGAAATTTTGGAAACACCGCGAATTGATATGCCCAATGCAGTTGCGATAAACGGACAATTCCGGCAAATTCTTCCAACGCCGATTCCCCAAAAGATGCCCGATTTCACTGCGGTTGTTTTTCCTGATTCCGTTATTGAATTACAATGGACGCGTTCGGCGGAAACTTACGGTTTAACATTTCATCTTTATCGAAACGGTCAACCGGTTACCGAAACAACCGCCTTTAAGTTCACCGATTTAGCGGCTAATATCGGAACAAATCGTTACACATTGGTTCTCGAAAACAATAACGGTGAAAAAAGTCCTCCGATCATGTTGGAGGTCAATGTTCCTCAACCGGTTTTACCGCCGAAGATCGTTGATTTCACGATGGAATCGTTACCGGACAGTGTTCGTCTTGATTGGAATAACAACAACAATGTTCAGCCCGTCAGGTAATTGTGAGGGTTCATGCCAAACAGGGGGACAATGGGGCATCTCTAATAATTCAATTTTTTATTTTCTGCCCATTTGTTAACGACGGGGTTTACCCCGTGTTTTAGGGTTAAACCTAACAACGCGGGGCAAGCCCACGCCGTTAACGTTCGGTAAA
>JAIROD010000593.1 GCA_031257725.1 Planctomycetaceae bacterium
AAATACTAAAAAAGAAGGTTTTTTTGCGAAACTGATCCGTGAAGTTACAGAAAAAGCCGCCGAACAACGAAAACTCGAACAAGTTAAGAAAAAGAATAAAAGAAAAAAATAAAGGTAATAGATTCAGTGGAGTTTTGCAATTATCGTTTTAACCAAACCTGATGGGAATGTTTTCCATTTGTGGGCGATGTTCTCCCCACCTTCCGTTAGTGGTTGCCGGTCAATTCTTCGCGTAGAGTAGCTGAGGGGCGTTTTAAGTTTAGGTTACGGCTTAAATCTGTTTCGAGATTTCTCTTTTTGTGTCTCACTAATCATTATCCCCTGCTTTGACGCATCCTCACCCCTATTCACGCCGGACATGTCGATTTCCCCCATCCGGCGGTCATTGATGTTACTCACCGCAAGTTTTCACAAGTTGCCCTCTGATAGGGTAGCAATACCTCAAAAACACAACCAAACCGCTGAATAGATACAAACCATTCGGGGAAAACTTACTTATCTCATTCACGTATTGGCAATAATTCGCCGAAAATTCCGAAAGATCAAAAAAATTCTTTCAAAAGGAAAAATCCTGTTGACAATTTACGTTGTTCCATGTAAACTGTGAAACTCATTTAATTGCGAGACGTTTTTTTTCTTGCCGTGTTGTTTTTCGGCAATGTTTCGCGGTTATTTCAATGAAACCTTATAAAATAAGGAGATTGACTATGAAAAATGTAATGATGTGTTTGGTTGGGATTTTGGCGTTTTTATTTGAAAAATGCCAAATGTTAAAATGGGCAAGACAGGGGGGGGGGGGCTATCTGTAGATGAAAGTTAATAACGGAGAGCGAAAAGTGTCCGATTTTCCGACATTTTTCTGCAAAATTCTCAACTCTTTTCCGTTCTTCACCATTCGGCTTTACATTGGTCGAACTTCTTGTGGTGATTGCGATTATCGGGGTGTTAATTGCTCTTTTGTTACCGGCGGTTCAAGCAGCCCGCGAAGCGGCAAGGCGCATGCAATGCAGCAACCATCTGAAACAGGTTGGTATTGCGGTTCACAATTTTCACGATGCCAATGACGCTCTTCCGCCAACAATGATTTACTATTACGCTTCAAACGGTAATTATGCACCAACGGACTCCACTCATGACAATCCACGTTATGGGCGGCTTTCGTTTTGGGGGTTGATTTATCCGTTTGTTGAACGGCAATCGCTTTACGACAAAGTTATGGAAGGAAGCGGCGCCACCGAAGGACTTGATCGGGTTCCGGGACAAACCTGGTGGCGAAATGTTCTCAACGATGAGGAAAGAAAAGGGTTTGGTTCGGTTTCCTTTTATCACTGTCCGTCACGCCGCAACGGTGGTTCACATTACACGGAAGAAACTACAATATCTCATTCGGGACCGCAAATTGATTATTTAATTACGGTTGCTTATGTTGGAGCCAATGCTGCTGATTGTCGAGTACTTGATAATCGTTTAGATCGTAATAATAACAATAACCACAATGGATCATTTCGTACAGCAAGGATTGATGCTGGTCCTCCGGGTTCTCACCAAGTGGTTTCCTACTATCCTATTGATTCTTTTGCTTGGTGGCAGGATGGAACTTCAAATCAGGTAATTGCCGGAGAAAAACATATTCCAACTTATATGTTCAAAAAATGTTATACTCAAAGTTATGCGGCAGCAACACAACAAGAACAATGGCTTTTGGATTGTTCCTATCTTTCAGCATTTGGCGGAGACGGCGGAGCAAGTCGCGGTGATCTTGCTGCTCACGCTTGGGTCGATTCCCTCATGGCAAACAATGGCCGGTCAACAAATTCTTATACAGGAAGACCAATTGCCCGAAGCGATTCAGAATTTCCAACCGGATCAAATCGATTTTCTATTGATTTAACGGTACCGGTTTTAGGAAGCGCTCATCCCGGATCGCTCAATATTTTACTTGGCGATGGAAGTGTTCGCAGTGCTGCAAAAAATGTTAACGTCAACATTTTAGCCCGTCTGAGTGTTGTTGATGACGGTACAACAGAACAGTTACCATAAGCATTGAAACTATAAAAAAAACCTTGCACAGTACAACCGGTTTTCCTTTCAGGTAAACCGGTTGTAACCATCGAAAATAATTAACAATATCATTACTATTTTTATTCAAAATTATATGAAGTACACTTTCGTAAGAACTGTCTTATTTCTTTTGTCCGTTGTTTTGGTAACGGTAACAGGTTGTGGAAATAGTCATGTTCCGGGTTCTGGTACGGTAACCTACTCATCCGGTGAACCGGTTCCGGGCGGTATCATCTTTTTTTCAACGTCACAATTCAACTATACCGCTACAATCGAAAACGGTCTTTTTGAACTTGGAGGCTTAAAAGAAAAAGACGGACTTCCACCCGGGAAATATCATGTCCATTTGATCGGATCGAAACCAAGTGAAGGAACGGATCAAGATGTTCCGCTTTTTGCCGCTAAATATAATGATCCGACAACATCTGGAATCGTTATAGAAATTAAATCCGAAAAAAATCAACAAATTGAAATTATTGTCGAAAAACCATAATACTTCTCAATACACAAAATATATTGTAACACATAAGGTATTCTCTTTCGCTATTGACACAAATGGTGCAACTATAGTGAAAATGACTTATGGGAAAATGTCTTACCTATATTTTGATTGGAAGTGTTTGTTGTTTGTGGGCGGATAACCTCAAGCAGGATTGCCTCCATAACCTTATTTCCAACCTGATTTTCCTAACAAGACAACCTTAGTAGCAACAAGACAAAATAACAAATAACCTTATTACCTTATTGACCATCATCTTCCTAAAAAAATAATACGAAATACATACCCAATCAAAATAAGGTAATAAGGTAGGATTTTTGATGATTTTTTGCTGCTGGGAACCTCTAATAATTCAGAATTTACCGAAAGTTAACGGCGTGGGCTTGCCCCGCGTTGTTCGACTTAACCAAAAAACACGGGGTAAACCCCGTCGTTAACTATTAATTAATTAATTGCTTGAAAATAAAAAATTGAATTATGGTAATATATCAGTGGAATTTTTCGGAGATTGAAGTTTATTTTTTACCACCCCTAGCCCCTCCGAAGGAGGGGAATTATTCCCCTCCTTCGGAGGGGCTAGGGGTGGTCATTCGGAG
>JAIROD010000597.1 GCA_031257725.1 Planctomycetaceae bacterium
CGATTACGTTACACCGGAAAAATGTTCGATGATGTTACAAATTTACAGTGGAATATCAACCGGTGGTACGATCCTAAAGTTGGAAGATGGATTAGTGAAGCCCCCGTAGGATTTCAAAGAATCGAAGTTAATTTGGCAACATACACTCAAAATAATCCAGTCTCTTACACTGATTTTTTAGGTCTTTGGGAGTATATAGCTGGAATGGGAACATTAAGCGGTTCATTGGGACCTCCTACAACCGAAACAGTAGGTGAGGAAAACTTAGCGATTTACGGAACCGCATCTTCCAGCTTTAGACTTACTTTCGATCATAATTATGAAAAATTCAAACATAAATGCTGTGACAAAATACAATTTATTCAGATTTATTATGCCGACTATGATACGTTAACTCCATTTACTACATTAATAAAACGAAAATGGACACTTGATGCTGGTAATCCTTATTATCCAGAGGGAGCATTCAACAACCCAAAATTTCATGCTAAGTCGTCAATGTCAGATGATCCGTACTTTAGAACGTTATCAAAATATACTTCAAACTGAACTTTTGCAAAATGGCATTTCACACTGTAAATCAAAGGAGTTGAAGCATTAAAAACTGCCAATTTTTATCATATTATTGTATCGCATATTGTTTTTCCAAAAATTGATATGCTGGAAAATCAAGGGTTTCATAAATACTATTACAATAACATTTTGTTTCAAAATGTTTCGAAATTGATAAAATTCGTTGTAACTCCTTTGAATACAAGTAATTATGGAATTTGCAAAAGTTCAGTTCAAATACCATAGGGTTAGATATTGAAGTTTGTGCAGTATGTTACAAAGGTACAGATAAAGGAAAGGTTTATGCGTGCTTACAGTGGGGTACGGTTGTCCGAAAAAATGGATTGCCCATCAAATTCAATTCGTCAAACGTAAAATGCACGACGGAACAGTTACCTAATTTTTAGAGATTCGCAACGATAGAAACGCGAACATTTTATTTTTTGAGAAGTTTTTCTTCACGCCGAACAATGCCGTTGCAGAATTTTTTTGTTTCTTTCAATAAGGCAAGAGCTTCCGGATGGGCAGGATCATTGGGAATCGAAGAAAAATAAGCATCGTGCATACCCAGTAACCGTTTTAAAAGATCAGACTTATCGGGATCAATATCTTCAAACTCATCAAGGTCATAATCCGCATCCCAGAGAACCTGTGATTCCAGAATTTCAATCACCATTTCCCAATCGTCTTCTTCTTCACTTTCAGCATCAATCGGTTCTATTTCTTCCTTTTTTTCATTGTTCTCAGATTTTTCTCCCTCAGAAGTTTCCGTTGCATTGTCTTCTTTGATCAATTCATAATAAGGCGCAAAGAGTGTTTTTCGCCAATAAAACCGGTCATAAGAATCATCACTGTTTTCTTCGGGGGCATCGTCATAATCATTTGCCATGTCAATTTCGATCATGACACCGTCTTCCAGTACACAAAAAATACAGGCGATTGTTGCTTCCACAAAGGCAGATAATTCACAAGCGGGAGTTTTTTTATCGAGGAGACCGTGAGTAACTTTATGAAGAGTCCAGATTTTTTGTTCCAGCGTTAAACAATCAAAGGCACGGTGTCCAACACGAAAATCGTCATCTTCTTCATCAAGAGATTCTTGAATACGATCAATCAATTCCAGAATACCACGAGCCAACATCAAGGCATACGTACCGGAAAATGTTTTTGTACCAAATGGAGTGCGCCACATAATTTTGACCCAAAATAAAGAATTATTTTAACAACAGGGATGATGAGGTATTGTATGCGATTAACGGGAGATTGTCGAGTAACCCTGTGTGAAAATTGCAAAAATTATTGCCATTTATCCTGATCCATCCCCAATTTATCCAAAAAATCGTCAAAAATCCAACCTTATTACCTTATTTTGATAGGGGATGCCTTTTTGTATTATTATTCAGTTGTGGTTGTTGGCGTATTGGACAACCTCTATTGGGCATCTCTCATCATTCAATTTTTTATTTTCAACCTATTAATTAATAAATTAATAGTTAACGACGGGGTTTAGTCCGTGTTTTGGCGTTAAGTCTAATAGCGCGGGGCAAGCCCACGCCGTTAACTTTCGGTAAACTCTGAATGATTAGAAATTCCCAATTAATAGTTAACGACGGGGGGTACCCCGTGTTAAGCCTAACAACGCGGGGCAAGCCCACGCCGTTAACTTTCGGTAAATTATGAATGAGGAGAGATTCCCAGTTAATAGTTAGAGATTCCCTGTTAATAGTTAACGACGGGGTTTACCCCATGTTTGGGGACAAAGTCGAACAACGCGGGGCAAGCCCACGCCGTTAACGTTCGGTAAATGCTGAATGATGAGAGATTCCCAAAATTGATAAAGCATTCGGAAAAAAATTAAATTTGTGGTTGTTCCCTGTTCCTTGTTGTTCGTTCTTACTTTATAATCTTCGCTTTGTTTCGGCTGGTGCATCATCGCTGGCAGACTCCTCCCTATCGGCAACACTTCGACTCAACCCTATTTTATTCGCTCTTATGAACTCTGAAAAGCCGCAATCGCTTTGGAATAAAGGTTTTATCGCTCTACTCATTACACAATTCACTGTTGCCTTCAACGACAATGCTTTTCGTTGGCTCCTCGTACCTATCGGGAAAGAATACGCCAACGGCGATTTAATCCGTTTTCTTGGCGGTGCGTTTTTGATTCTTCCGTTTTTGATCTGGACTTCCATCGCCGGCTATGTTACCGACCGGTTCAGCCGACGGAACGCAGTGATTTGGTGTAAATTAATCGAAATGTTGCTTCTTGCCGCCGCTATCGGTGTGATCTGTCTCGGTCCCACCACCGCCGAAGTTGAAAGTTCCGGCGGCGGAATGCCAATCAAAATTATCATTTTGCTCGGTATTATGTTCCTGCTCGGCTCTCAAGCCGCATTTTTCAGTCCGTCAAAATATGGAACCATTCCCGATCTCGTCCCGGAAACCTGTATCTCCGCCGCAAACGGCGCCGTCTCCATGCTCACCATGCTCGCCTGCGTTTCCGGTCAAATTCTTGGCGGTTACGTTTTTTTCTGGACAACCATTTATGAAAATAATGTCCCCACCGGTATTCCCGGCGGCGTTCATGTTTGGATCACCGCTCTTGTCCTGCTCGGAGCCGCCGCAATCGGACTTCTCGCCAGTTTTTTCATCCCCAAAATGAAAGCAGTTGACCCCAATGCAACATTTCCTCTCAACCCGTTTCTACAAACCGGACGTGATCTCGCCGCGTTGTTTTCACATCACCAATTGTTTTGGGTCTCTATTGCCAGTGCGTTTTTCTGGGGACTTGCCGCTCTTGCCCAAAATAATATCGATAAATTCGCAACCGAATTTCTTATGGTTCAACAACAACATGTTACCGTTCTCGCCGCCGTGTTGACAATCGGTATTGGAATCGGCGCAGTACTTTGCGGTTGGGTTTCCGGTAAACGGATTGAACTGGGACTTGTTCCTATCGGTGCGTTCGGAATGGGGCTTTTCATTTTTATTCTCGGTTTCACTCCGGGTTATGCCGCCGAAGTCAAAGCCGGTTTCGGAACTCCTTTGTCCTTGCCCTATCTTTTCGCCGCCGTCATGATGTTAATGACCGGTCTTTGGGCAGGTTTGTACGATATTCCGCTGGCAGCCTATATTCAGGAAAAAAGTCCGCCCACTCAACGAGGACGTATGATCGCCGCCTACAATTTTATGACCTTTTCCGCAATGTTCTTATTTATCGGACTCGGACTTGCCGGAGCAAAAGTTTTTGAAACTTTTTTCAATCATCCCAGTCTGATCATTTGGATCGTTACCGGTTTATTCACTGTTGCTGTGAGTATTGCTCTGGCTTACCGGTTTAACGGTCCGTTCATTATTTTTTCGTTGCGGGTTTTGTTGCATCTTGTTTATCGTCCTAAATTTGTCGGTCTCGAAAATATTCCTCAGGAAGGCGGGGCGTTGTTGGTTTCGAATCATGTCAGTTTGGCGGACGGACTCATTTTATACGCCGCTTGTCCGCGCAACACCCGATTTCTTGCGTTTGAACCGATGGTTCCGAAATTTTTCGAAGGTTGTGTTCGTGAAACCGGATTGATTAAACTGCTTCCCGGTAATCCCAAACGTATTGTTCAGGCGTTGAAAACTGCCCGTGAAGCGTTGAAAAACGGTGAAGTGGTGGGGATTTTCGCTGAAGGCGGCATCACTCGAAACGGTCAAATGAAAGCGTTTGAACCCGGTTTTATGTCCATTTTGAAAGGTGTGGAAAATGTTCCGGTTATTCCGTGCCATATCGGCGGGCTTCACGAAAGTATGTTCGGTTACAGATACGGCGATAAAAAGATTACGTTATGGCCCCGCCGTTTGCCTAACGAGGTGATTATTGCGTTTGGAAAACCGATTTACAATCCTCAATATCCGCAACAGGTTCAACTTGCAGTTCAGGAACTCGGTGTCGATACTTATCAGCAACACAACACAAAATTGTTACCGATTCCGGCGCGGACACTGATTAAGACTTGTCATCGGCGCGGTCGAAAACTGATGTTTGCGGATTCGACCGGAGCTCGGTTTAGCGGTTACAAATTTTTAACGGCAGCCCTGATTTCACGCCGGTTACTGAAAAAGTATGTTCTTGGTTCGCGTGAAGAAGAACCGCATGTCGGGGTGTTGGCTCCGATGTCGGTGGGCGGTTGTCTTCTGAATGCGGCTCTGACCTTAGACCGCCGCGTTCCGGTTGATTTGAATTTCACGTTTGGCGCGGAAGGAATCAATTACTGTATCAAACAAGCCGGTATTAAACATGTTTTGACCAGCCGGAAAGTTTTGGAACGATATACGGATTTGAAACTGGATGCCGACGTGATTTGTTCGGAAGACTTGATTCCCAAAGTTTCGCTTTGGATGAAAATGGACTGTCTTGGAGACGCAACAATTTTACCGCGCCGCATTCTTGAATGGATTCTTGGTCTTCGCCGAAAAGGGTTGAACGATGAACTCACCACAATAATTTATACATCAGGATCAACGGGTCGTCCTAAAGGCGTGATGCTGACCAACAACAATCTTGCGGAGGTGGGGCGCGGATTTACCGGAGCGTTACACCTGAACAGCAAGGACACCATTTTAGGTTTTTTACCGTTTTTCCATGCGTTTGGTTTTATGGGCAATTTTTGGCTGCCGATTTTTTGCGGAGGTTCGGGCGTGTTTCATTTTAGCCCGTTGGAACCGAAAAAGATCGGCGAAATGGCGAGAAAGTATCCGGTAACATTTATTGCTTCAACGCCGACCTTTTTACGTAACTTTTGGCGGCGTTGTCCTAAAGAAGATTTTGAACATGTTCATACGGTGATGTGCGGTGCGGAAAAATTACCGATGGATCTGATTGATGCGTGGGAACAAAAGTATGGAGTTCGTCCCAGCGAAGGGTTTGGCGCAACGGAATTATCGCCGGTGCCGACAACGAATGTTCCTGAAAGCCGCGTGTTTGATCATTTCCATATTTATCGAAAAGACGGTTCGATTGGCCGGGCGATTATTAATGTTGTGGTGAAGGTGATCGACTGGGAAACCGGAGCGGATTTACCGCCCAACGAGGTCGGAATGATTGTGGTCAAAGGTTCTATTGTGATGAAGGGCTATTACAAACAACCGGAATTAACTGCGGAAGTTCTTAAAAACGGTTGGTATATTACGGGAGATGTTGGAAGGATGGACGAGGACGGTTTCCTCTGGATTACGGGACGGCAAACACGTATTTCCAAAATTGCCGGTGAAATGATTCCGCATATCCTGATCGAGGAAGAAATTCAAAAAATCGTTACCAAAACGTCCGGCAACACGGAATCCGCGGCGGAACAGACCAATGATTCTGCGGAACCGCTTATTGCTGTAACGGCGTTACCGCATCCGACGCGGGGAGAACAGATTATTGTGTTACATCGGGAGTTGCCGTTCACACCGCATGAGATTATTGAACAGATGGTTGCTAACGGGTTACCGCATCTTTGGATTCCACATCTTGACGGTTTCCTGCACGTCGATTCGATTCCGGTGTTGGGAACCGGCAAACTTGACCTGGCAGCAATCAAACGAAAAGCCGAAGAATCATTTGTCCTGAACCCTAATCTCCCTAAAGTCCCCGTAAAAAAGGACATTAGGAACGATAGGGATATTTAAGAATATTTGATAATATTAGAAACAAAAATCGTTGAAGCAAATTTGTGTTTTAGAAAAGGTTATTATTAAAAGTATCGTAATATATCAGTGGAATTTTTCGGAGATTGAAGTTTATTTTTTACCGCCCCTGCCCCTCCGAAGGAGGGGAATAATTCCCCTCCTTCGGAGGGGCTAGGGGTGGTCATTCGACTAGTTAAAAAAAATATTCCACAGATATATTACCCTTTCTTAAAGTATTACCGGACATTCTTCATCAATTCCGAGTGTAATCTGAAGTT
>JAIROD010000610.1 GCA_031257725.1 Planctomycetaceae bacterium
ATTTCCACATGTTTTCCGACATAAGAATTACGATTATCCCATGTAATCGCTTTCCTTAAACTATAAGCCTCTTCTGTAAACCCGACAAAACACCGTGTCCCTTTCGGCAACACCGCATCGTCAACTAATTCTATCTCAACCGACCCCACTTCGTCAATAACAACCCGATCACCTTTTCGATGCCCACGCTTCAAATTCCCTAAAATATCACGCTCCGTATTATTTTCCCGCGCGGCCGCTGTACCGCATGATTGTAATTTCGTAAATAAACCGATTTCACCAACAATTTTTCAATTGCCGCAGAAACCGCAACAGCGGTGCAATCCAACGTAACCTGTTGCCATGCCGGAATCGTTGTACAACCTTCCGGTAAAATCAATAAACCGGAACGTTGCAATAAAGGCTCCATCTCCCACGTAAACATCACATCAACTCAAGTCTTTTCAGGTGTATTTTTGCGAACATAATGCGTGACCGACAACTCGCCGTTGTCTGACTTCTCTACGGTAATATCACCGTCAGCAATATCGTTCAAACACGTACAATAACCTGCTTCAAAAGCATACTCATAAAACTGCCACAAGTTGGTAATGGGTGTCTCTTTCCCATTTTCTTTATCAACCATCAGCACATTAATTCGTATCTTTTTAAGACGATCTACAGGAAAAGTTGCAGATATTTTACGGCAAGCACCTTCACTAAAACAATTTTTCAAATTCATTCAATAAACTCCTTATTAAAAGTATTATCAAAAACAGCAATACCATTCACAAAAAAAGAATGATCCTCTTCGACAGTTACTGAATATGCGTTACGATACAATAATTGAAACTGTCCGTTTTTCGGAAACTTGTTATAGCACGGCCGCCAATCAATCACACGCTCAAACCTAACATCACTGTCGGGGTAAAACGTACTATAACATTTCCAATACTTCGTGCCGTGAACCATATCTTTTGCCAAAACATCCTTAGGCTCTCCGCCCGCTTTTTCATATCCGAAAAATGAAGTATTATAAAAACACCAAATTTTCCAACCTGTATCACTCATCAACAAACCATGATACACCGCCTGTGCATGAGTTTCGACAACACGGCAAAAACGGCACTTTTCAGTAAAAATCAAATCGTCAACCCGAACATGTTGAATCGGCAATTCACACAAAATACCGTCTTTTTGAACCCAAACGACAGACCCCGCCAAAAACATCAAAAATCTCCTTGTGATAACTCTAATATACCATGAAAAATAAAATATCCAAAAAATTATTTTAACCTTGAAAATTTTTCCTCTCCCATTCGCTTTAACAATTCTTTCAAAATATTAAAATCATCAATTGCCTTTCCGCCGTCAATCGCCGAATTAAACTCACTCTGTTTACGCTGTAATATATCGGCAACATGCTCCTCTATCGTATTTTGCGCAACAATGTAAGTACACTGTACATGATTCTTTTGCGAGATTCGGATCAGGCGTTTTTCCGCTTGTGAATGCACCGCCGGAACAAAATCACACTCTGCAAACAACACATTCGATGCCGCCGTCAATGTTAAACCAACTCCGGCGGCTCTCATTTGACCGACAAAAATTCGTGTTTCCGGCCGCTGTTGAAATAAATCAACCGCATGTTGTCTATCATCCATATTAATTGTTCCATCAACTTTCACCACAAACGGTTTACGCTGTGTCCCCCTGCTAAAATATCTGTTCACAATACCGTCAATAACTTTACGGTGTAACCCAAACACAACCAACTTTTTATCAGACTCCTCCAAAAAATCATCAATCCAACTATAAACAAACGGCAACTTCCAATAAGCGACATGACGTTTCATATATCCTAACTTTGTTACAATCACCGCCGACTGAACCTGTGATTTCTCCGGAAACTTTTCAAAATACCAATCCGCAAACGCCGCATTCATCTGAACATATTCCCGACGATTCTCTTCCGGTAACTCAACAGGAATCGTTTGTCGGGTGTAGTCCGGCAAATCAGGAAGTACCTCATTAACCAACCGGCGAATCATACACATTTTCACTAACCGTTTATGTAACTCCGGCAATCGCCTCGAACCAACATAATGATACCCCCATCGAGTCAACTCCAACTTAGAATATCGATCACAAAATTCACGGCGTGATTCAATCCCGTTTTCCCCCAACACCATCCGCAAAATCGGATACAACTCAACAACATGATTCGTCATCGGCGTACCCGAAATAGCAATAAAACGTTGCACTAATTTAGATAATCGAAGCAACACCTTTGTACGTATCGCCTGCAAAGACTTTACCATGTGACATTCATCCGCTACAATAATTTTCGGCTGTAATTCAATAATCATTTGTTCCCACTTGGAAAGAATATCGTAATTAATAATATAAACACGCCGACCGTCCCGCCGTGTAACTGTCTATTTTAAACACGAAACACACTAAATTTCACGAAACACACTAAAAATTACATAAAATCCTTTTCGTGAAATTTCGTGTGTTTCGTGTTAAAAAAATTGTATCTATTCACTCGATTGGATGTTTTACATTTTGCGGTTGATTTATTACAAGCAACGCCCCCTTTAGGGGTTCAACGTGAATAACCGCCGCCAGTTAGTAGATACTGAACCGGCGGTAACGGACGCACAACCACCTCAACCCCTTTAGGGGTTGACCACAAAACGCGCGATCTATTGGACAACCCCTAAAGGGGTTGAGTTTAGCGGGGTGCTTTTCCGCCGGTTGAAACCGGCGGTTATTCACAGTAAAACGCCTAGCGGCGTTGACCCGATGGCAGACGTTTAAAAACGGCAGATACATAACTAGACCAACAATCCACTGAATAGTTAAAAAAATATTCCACTGATATATTACAACGTTTCCTTTTTTCAATCTTTTTCTTTTGTTCGGAAAATGTTCCATATTTTTTCCCATTCTGTTTTGTTAATGGTAATCAACAGATAAACGGGAAAATATGTTACACTGCACAGAAA
>JAIROD010000635.1 GCA_031257725.1 Planctomycetaceae bacterium
TAAATTCAGTAATGTTCCTCCGCCCTGAAAGGGCAATATAGGCTAGCCCGCCGCATCGCGGCGGGTTCAATTCCCCAAGAGATAAACGCCCTGTAAGGGCAAAATATCGTTAATAGACCTTTTCGCTAACTGAATGTCTATTAACTATTACTATCAACAATGAACTAAATAGGCTGCCCTTTCAGGGCGTTGATGGCGTGTTACCGTTACCCGCCGCGTTGCGGCGGGCTAGTCTATGTTGCCCTTTCAGGGCGGAATATTACAGATTTTACACCAATAGTATAATTTACGTCAATTTAATTGCGACAATAAAATTGACGGTTACGTTTCACCTTCCTAGAGAACGCATTAGCGTTTGACAATTTTAAGGGGTTACACTTCGTTTTGTGGTGATTGTTTCCGATCATTTCCGAAATGGAGACACGAACACCCGCACTTCATACGGTGCCAGTTCTACGCTCCACGTGTTGCCTTTTGACCAGTCATCGGTGTAACGCGATGAAAATCCCGCTTCCGAAATGGAAAAGGATCGTGTTTCAGGAACAACCAAACTTTGAGCGAAATCCGGCGGATTCAGTATTTCCATTGTTACAGTAACCGGTTTGGGATTTTTGTTCACTAACATTATTCCCGCATTTTTTTCGTTGCGAAATGCCAGACATTCAACTGTTGGAACAGAAGATTGCGCCCACATTTGTTTTCCTTTGATAAAATTATTCGCGACATACAATAGTTTTGCGGTTGGACGCGGTTTATTATTGCTATCGAATAAACCATACGTTCCTCCGCCGCGTGAATGCCATGTTTGCCCAATATCCACACCGCCGCGTACAAGATGATTCAGTACCGAAGCCATCCAAGCGGCTCCGATATGATTGGCTTGACGCGGATCGTGCGGTTTGTAACTGTAATTAATATTGTATTCGGTAATGGCAAGTTCTACGTTTTTTCCGGGCGTGATACGTTCCACAATAGCGCGTACACCAATTGCGTCATTTTCGAATGAAGGTGTTCCCGCCATAAGATTTTTTGTCGGAGTATCTGCCGAACCGGTGGGATATTTATGCCAACTCAGAAAATCGACATTTTCGTGACAATGTTGATAAAAATCGGAAATATAACCCATTGTGGGCCAACACGGAGCATAACCGCCGATTTTAATACTTGGATCGACTTGCTTCATTTGTTTTGCCGCCAAATTATACGCATGCCACAACCAACGTTCCTTTTGAATTCCTTGAGCATACGGTTCATTGAATATTTCCCAATGCGTTAATCCGAACCGTTCCTTAATATTCATTTCCCGCACAAAATCCGCACACAAATCCGCGAACAATTGCCTTCCCTCCGGCTTGCTGAAATCCACAGAAGCCTTCAGACAAAACATCGCTTGATAATCAGGATTGACGGCACGTGCTTTTTTGATCATTTCCACATACTGTGCGCAATTCGGTTTATCCATTTTTCCGTTGGGATAAACGGTATCCAAACTAAAATTTCCCAAAAAACGGAACATGCAACATTTTACTTCTTTCATCTTCGATAAGTATTGGTCGTAACGATGGTCATACCCGCTTTCATTCGTGGAAAAAATATAAGGATTGATGTTACGTTCCGAATAATCAAAGTCCACTGTAACCGATGCGGATTGCGCCAATACATCGGGAGTTGCGGGCAAAATTTTTGTTAGTGTTTCCGCTTTTTTGTTATCAACAATTCCCAATAGTCCCAACAGAATTTGTGACGAACTATCGGCGGTATTTAACGGGTTTGCTTCTTTTTTTGGCTGGTTGTTTGGGGAACGAATATTGGAAAACACAATCGTTTGGATATTTTTGTTCGGGTGCGGATTTTTCCACGCGGCAACAGTGAGGTTATATTCATTGGCGGACGATGAAACAACAGTTCCGGCAAAAAATCCTCCGCGCGGATTACGGTTGCGCATTTGCCCGCACAATTCCACTTCTTCACGCAACGGAATTTTCTCTTCTGTTTTGTCGGCGTAACGAACCAGAAAATGCGCCATTTCCTGATCAATTTCGCCTTGCAGGTATTCGGTCAACAAAAATGCCAAACCGCCGAGTTTGCGGTCAATCGGCAATTCCACGCGATCCGGCAAATCAGGATAAACATCGGCACGTAACGGCAACATAAAATTGTTCGGAAAATTCAACCCAAACGGAATTTCCTGCAATAATGCACGATAAGTATCGTTAATAAATTGTAACGATGAAATCTTTTTAGCATCGATATTTGTGTCAATATTTTTCGGAGTTAAATCGACGCAATCTTCGGCAGTAAACCGCAATTCAGGTTCGGCGGCTTTTTCGGCGGACGGAGCAGGCAATACTTCAACCTCAAATTTTTTCTCTGTTGTCTGACCGGCAACTTCGACAGCGGCGGTAAACGTATGTTTTCCTACTGCCGAAACGGTAGGAATCCAAGTAAAAATATTGGCGTCATACCCGTTGTTGGGATGAAAGAAATCTTCTTTCGCTGTTGTGAAAAGAATTTGGTCAACTTCCACATACGGAGCGTCCCGACCGCTCATAATCGCAAAATGAGTTCCGATGGTTTCTGCGTTATAACGTCCGGTGTTGACCCAACGAAATTCCGGCGGCGAACCCCAAATCCATTTAATT
>JAIROD010000641.1 GCA_031257725.1 Planctomycetaceae bacterium
ATAAAACTATTGAGGAGAAGCAATCACTCCATTCGTTGGGTTATTCCTGACAGGTTGTTCCTCAACAGTGCCCGTTTCCGCTTCAACAAACAAAAAAATTTTAACAAAACTATTGTCAAAAATCAATGCCGATTGTTCAAAAAATAAACAAAACGTTTATACCTTATTGAAAGACATGGCGCGCCCGAATTTCTCGACCACCTCATACGTTTGGGAGTAACCTTTGCGGTTGTCCCCCAACAACAAACGCTTCACTGCACTCATACGCCGCCGGGTTCAAACGATTCTTCTACAGAACGAAATTCAAAATCGGCGTTTTTTGTTCCTTCAGGCGGAATGGTAAACATCATTTCACCGCTTTTTGCGCGAGTTGGAATTTTATAGGGACAATTGTTTTTTGTACTACCTTCCTCAATATTAGGATCAGGATTGGGGTCTTTCCATGAAATAAAAACAGCGTAGTTTCCCGGTATGGCTCCGCGTTTTTTACTATGCATCAACGAGAGGGAATATTCGCCATGTTTATTGGTGGTACCAAAAGCAGTTTCCGGTGATTTTCCGTCAACCATTTCACCCTGAAACAAAACAGCAATATTTTGACCGGGTTCACCATCAAAAGTTACTTTTCCTGATACAGAAACAGTTTTGGAACCGCACCCGGCAAAACAGAATACAAGAACACAAAACAGGTAAAGAAAAAAATTAATGTTTTTCATTTTTCGTTGTTTGTCTAGTTGAAATTTGAAGATGATTTAAAACCGGTACCGCAAACAGCACGGTACGGTAACAATAACAACAATATGGAACTTCTAAAAAACAAATCTTTTTCTGAAAATATTCGTAAACTCTCATTTTTAAGAGCAAGACTTGTGAAAAGTCAAGATTTTTAGAAGTTGCCGATCATGATGGATTGGACAGAACTTTACGGAACGGCGGCGGATTCACCATCGCTGATTGCGCAAAGACAACCCCAAATACCAATCATTTTCAAATTGGTTCGGTTTGCGGCATAACCGAGTCCGACATCAATATTGTTGCTGATAAACCGCACGGAACCATCACTTACTGCTACATTGTTCCCGTTAGAATGATAAGAACCGGCTGACCGTCCGCAAAAATAAGCATCAATGGGACTTGACTGACCACAAGTTAAAATACATAACTCCCAATCATGTGAGGCAAGCGTTGCTGATTTCGGTGAGGCGGTATAAAGATGGTTGGCTGGAATACTTGACCAATAGGTTGCCCGACGAACCTGAACTTTCGGCTGATGACGTTCAACAAAAATGAAAGTATTCGATGTTCCGTCAACAACCGAAGCAAATGATTCAATGGATTTTGCACCGTCTGTTAGTGGGTCGCTACCATGCACTTTATGGGTATGCAAAATCCCGCGCATGTAAGCCCGTACAGTTCCTCCTCCTCCTCCGTCTTGATCCCACCACCATGATCCGCCGGTATTGGCTCCCGCAACACCTCGATAGGAGGTTTGGTAATGCTCAAACGGTGTATATCTGGTGTGTGCCGGTGTTCCGTCTTCTTTAATTTCCGTTGTCGGATAAGAATGTACTCCGGCACCAGGGTCGGAAGGACATTCGTAAATCATCATCCGCATTTTAGCCAATTCACGGTTTCGCCCTTGATTGGAAGAACTAACAGCTCCCGGTGTGGCATTTTCCAGACTTGCGGCACCGAAATACATATCGTAAGCGGCTTGTTGTTCCATGAAAGGAAGAATCGCCACTCCCCACATCGAATAGAATCGCCAAAGGCAACTACCATTTTCTCCATTGTTCCGATCAACCGAACCAAATGGAAATTGTTGATAAACATCGTGATAATTGTGGCAGGCAATTCCCAACTGCTTCATTTTGTTGGAACATTGCATTCGCCTTGCGGCTTCTCTCGCGGCTTGCACGGCAGACAATAGAAGAGCAATTAACACGCCGATAATCGCAATCACCACAAGAAGTTCGACCAATGTAAAGCCGAACCGTGAAGAGCGGAAAAGTTGTAAGAAGTTTGCAGGAAAGAGTTTAGAACGATTGGAGTGAAAGCACATTCCACTCTCCGTTTTTAACTCTTTCCCATATACTGCCCCCCCCCCCCTGTCTTGCCCATTTTAACATTTGGCATTTTTCAAAGAAAAACGCTAAAATCCCAACCAAACACATCACTACATTTTTCATTGTCAATCTCCTTATTTTATAAGGTTTCATTGAAATAACCGCGAAACATTGCCGAAAAACAACACGGCATAAAAAAACGTCTCGCAATTGAATTGAGTTTCACAGTTTACATGGAACAACGTAAATTGTCAACGGGAATTTTCTTGTTGAAGGAATTTTTTTATTTTTTAAAATACTCCACACTCTCATCATTCAATTTTTTATTTTCAACCTATTAATTAATAAATTGATAAATTAATAGTTAACGGCGGGGTTTACCTCGTGTTTGGGGGTTAAGCCTAACAACGCGGGGCAAGTCCACGCCGTTAATTTTCGATAAATTCTGAATAATTAGAGATTCCCAAGTCTAACAACGCGGGGCAAGCCCACGCCGTTAACTTTCGGTAAATTCGGAATTATGAGAGATCCACGATTGAAATCAAAATAATCACAAATTCCGAAATTACCGGTTTTATTTCCAACATTCTCCAAGTTCCGCATCCACAACAAGCGGAACCTGAAGCGGTTGATTAAGTGTCATCGTTTCAATAACAATTTGTTTCAGTTTTTCAGCGTCTTTTTTTGTAACTTCAAGAACAAGTTCGTCATGAATTTGGAGCAGTAAATTTGTTTGCAAATCTTTCGGTAATTGCCCGCACAGCCGAATCATTGCCTGTTTCATTAAATCGGCGGCAGTTCCCTGAATCACCGTGTTGACCGCCTCACGCTCGGAACGGTTCAAACCCGACTTGCGAAAACTGCGAATCATTCCGTCACGAAAATAACGCCGATGTCCGAAAAACGTTGTTACATAACCATTCGCAAGACACTCGTCTAATATCGAATCAAGATACATCCGAATACTTGAATATTTGTCGAAATAACCGTCAATAAATTTTTGTGCTTCTTTTTGGTCAATCCCAAGTTGTTTCGCCAACCCAAACGCCGACTGTCCATAAATCACCCCAAAATTAACCGTCTTGGCAATACGGCGCATGTCCGAATCAACATCGGCAATATCAACGCCAAAAACCTCTCCGGCAACACGGGTATGAATATCCTCATTGTTACGGAATGCCTCGCAAAGTTTTTCATCACCGGAAAAATGCGCCAAAACACGAAGTTCAATTTGTGAATAATCGCACGATAACAAAAGATCAAATCCTTGACCCGGTTTGAACGTACTGCGAATCTCTCGACCTTCTGCGGTTCGTACCGGAATATTTTGCAGATTCGGATGACTTGAACTCAACCGCCCTGTTGACGTAACAACCTGATTGAAAGAGCTGTGAATCCGTCCGGTTACCGGATGAATTAATTCCGGTAACGCATCAACATACGTTCCTTTGAGTTTCGCCAGTTGCCGGTGTTCCGCAACTTTGGCAGGCAACGGATGTACCAACGAAAGCTCTTCAAGCACTTCAATATCCGTACTTTGTCCGGTCTTGGTTTTCCGCACACTTTTTAACCCCAATTCGTCAAACAGAACCGTTGCCAACTGTTTCGGCGACGCAACGTTAAATTCATGACCGGCAAGTTCAAAAATTTCCGTTTCAAGTTTTTGCTGCCTCTGAGTGAAACGGTTACTCAGTTTCTTCAGCATTTCCGTATCAACCGTTATGCCGGCAAATTCCATCTCCGCAAGAACTTCGACAAGCGGAATCTCAATGTCATAAAATAATTTCGCCATTGTAGATTCCGCATCAATCCGACGTTTCAGTAATGGATAAAGAAACCAAACAACCAACGCGTCTTCACCGGCATAATCCGCAACAATATCCGTTTGTACTTCATTCATTTGACGTTGTTTTTTACCGCTTCCAATCAATTCTTCAATTTTAATTGTTTTGTGTTTCAAATAGTATTCCGCCATATCGTCGATATTATGATTCATTTCGTTGCGCAACAGATAATCGGCAATAATCGTGTCAAACACCAAACCAACCAGCCGGACTCCGGCATTCCGTAACACAACAATGTCGTATTTCAAATTCTGTCCGATTTTTCCAATCGCCGGATTTTCCAAAACAGGACGGAGTCTTTCCAGTGTGTCATTCAGATTCAATGTTGCCGCTCCAAGCGGTCCGCGAAACGGTAAATACCACGCCTCGCCATTATTCCACGCAAACGACATGCCGACAATCACTGTGTAACGCGGCGACGTCGCTTCAAAACGGCTTTCCATCGGTGCTGTCTCCGTATCAAACGAAAATATCGGTTGCGCTTTGAGTTGTTTGAAAAATTCTTCAAACTTCTCCAATGTATCAACAAGATGATAGGTCGGATTCTGTAACTGAGGCAATAAATTTTCCGGTAAATTGTTTGATAAATTTTTCGATAAATTTTCTGATAACTTGTTTTGCTTGCCGCTGAATAATGTTGCATTATCGGAAGTTAGCAAACCGGACGGCGTTACACTTTCAATATTACCGGATTGAGTTGTCTCCGATTTTACACTTTTTACACCATTCGAGTTGATCGCGTCCGATTGTGTATGGTCAGTATCAATAATTTTTGTCAGTAAGGACTTAAACCCGAAACGGCGAAATAATTCCCGTAACTTTTCGTTGTCAATTCCTTTATATTTGTTGACCGTCCAGTCAATTTCAATCGGTACATCATGACGCAACCGGACAAGTTGCCGGCTCATTAACGCAAGTTCCTTGTTATTCACAATATTTTCCTGACGTTTTTTTCCGGCAATTTCTGAAACATGTTCAAAAATATTTTCGAGTGTTCCAAATTTGTTCAATAATTCGGAGGCGATTTTTTGACCAATAAGCGGTACGCCGGGAATGTTATCGGTTGCGTCGCCGACCAACGATTGAAAATCGACAACCTGCTCCGGTTTGATACCCCAATCGTCAAGCAATTCTTTTGTACGATAAAAACTTTGCTTGCGCAGATTGAACAGAGAAACCAGTTCGTTAATCAGTTGACGGCAATCCTTGTCCGATGTAACAAGAACACAATTACCGTTTTGTTCGGCAGTCATTCGGGCAATCGTTGCCAAAATATCGTCGGCTTCAAACCCCGAAACTCCAAGCGGTAACACGCCCATCGCATCAAGAACTTCACGGGCAAAACCAATTTGCGGACGTAAATCTTCCGGCATTGCGGAACGGTTGGCTTTGTATTCTTTGTAAATTTCCGCACGAAATGTCGGCGCCGGCATGTCAAAAGCACAGAACAAATAATCGGGACGATGCTTTTCCAGAAGCGAAAAAAGATCACGGGCAAAACCGTACACCGCTGCAACCGGTTCGCCCTGCGGACTGTTCATTGGCGGAAGCGCATGGAATAATTGATATAAAATTCCGTGTGCGTCGAGTACGTAAACTGTTTTATTGTTGAGCATTTTTTGTGTTGGATTGTTTATTGTCCCGCTTGTCTCTAAAATTTTGTAATATATCAGTGAAATATTTTTTTTAACTATTCAGTCGTTTACTCCGAATGACCACCCCTAGCCCCTCCGAAAGAGGGGAATCATTCCCCTCCTTCGGAGGGGCAGGGGTGGTAAAAAATAAACTTCAATCTCCGAAAAATTCCACTGATATATTACAAAATTTTCAGTATAGGGACATTAGTGATCAATAGCGGGATTATCAATGGTTGTCTTGAATTTAGTGTTGAGTTTATTAAAATTAACGGTTATCGTTATGTGTTTCCGTTGTAAATTTTATCATTGATCAAAAATGAAAACCGTATTTTCCAACCGTAAACCGAAAACACCGGAGTTAAAAATGACGCCGATGATTGACGTGATTTTTTTGCTTTTGGTTTTTTTCGTTTGTACTGCCAATTTTGCACCTTTGGAAGGGATTTTGCCGACGAATATGTCGCTTTCAGGTAGTTCCGCCGTCGAAATTGTGTTACCAACACCGGAAAATCTTGATGTTGCCCGAATATTTTTAACTTTTGACGGCTCACCGCATTGGCAGGTGGAGGGTAATCAATGCCGTTCACTTCGGGATGTTCGGGACATTCTTCAAAAACTCCGTGAAATTCGTCAGGACATTCCGGTTATTATCGACAGTAACGAAAATGTTCCGATGGAACATGTTATTGATGTTTACGATGTTTGCCGGATTGCCGGATTGTCACAAATTCAGTTCGCGGCAAAACAAAATCCGTGACAAATTATTGTGATAACCTTCAACGTAGAGATCGCCGATTTCTGAATTAGGAACGTAATCGTTGTTCTCTTCTAAATTTTGAAACACTTACAAAATCAATCTTTCCATCGCGATTCTCTATTGTTGTTTCAATCCCTTATTCATCAAGGAAAAAAGAAAGGACAACAATC
>JAIROD010000676.1 GCA_031257725.1 Planctomycetaceae bacterium
GCGTTATTCAGATAAAAACATTGATTCCCTATCGTTACAACGCAAAACCAACGGCTAGGTTGGAAACATCCCGCTGGGATGTAAAAAACTGCTCTGAAATATGACAAAAAATTAAAATAGACAGTTACCAACGCAATGTTTCGGCGAAACATTGCCTACCTTTTGAGTTGCCTACCTGTTGAGTCGCCTAATAACCGGATTTTTTACAGTTCCCAACCATTTCGGCGCGGATCGCTTAATAATTTATTGGCATCTTTGTTATCGGTTTTCATTTCGGCGGCGTTCCATGCAATCTTCTTGCCAACACGGAATGCCACTCCGCCAAGTAAAACCGTTTCCGTCAACCTTCCGGCATAATCAAAATTACACGTGGTATCACCGCCGTTTTTGATCGCATTAAGCCATTCATTGTGATGTCCAAGCGATTTTGGAATTGACGGTTCGGGATGTTTTAATGTTTTAAAGAACGCTTCCTCGCCGTAAATCTTGAACTCGGTGTAATTCGCCAACAACACGCCCTCCGTGCCAACAAATAACACCCCGCCGCCATTGTAATTTTTCGGCATCGGAAAATCTTTGTATAACGCCGGTTTTGCCGTGTGATCATACCAGTAATAAGTCAACGCATCATGTTTGTCGGTTTTGGGAAATTCGTATTTGATGGTGAGATCGAGTTTGCAACAGACAGGATCAGGTTCGGGACCGGTTGCCTCAATGCTTGTCGGATATTCCAACCCCAACGCCCAGAATGGTAAATCACCGTAATGGCAACCGAAATCACCAAGCGGTCCGCTGCCGAATAACCAGTATGATCTCCAATTTCCGCCAAGATAAGTCGGATTGAAAGGAGTTTCCGGTACAGGACCAAGCCACAAATCCCAATCCAATTCCGGCGGAATCGGATGTGTTCCGGTTGGGCGCGGTTTGTTGCCCCATCCGGCTCCCGTCCAAACGTGAACCGTCTTCACCGTTCCAATCACTCCCGCCTGAATGTGTTCGACCACACGGCGATAATTTTCTCCCTCATGAATTTGTGTTCCTTGCTGTGTTTTGAGATTTTTGTCTTTGGCAATTTTCTGCATCACGCGAATTTCGTTGACATCATGAGCCATCGGTTTTTCAACGTAGCAATGAATCCCCAGTTTCATCGCCGCAACACTAACAGCGGCGTGCGTGTGATCCGGTGTTGAAACAACAATTGCGTCAAGTTTATCGCCGTGCTTTTCGAGTAATTGACGAAAATCGACGAACCGGTCGGCGGACTTCACAGAATCGCCGACTTTGTCAAGAAAATTCTTATTAACATCGCATAAAGCAACAACATTTTCACCGTGAATTGCGCCGAGATGCGATCCTCCGCGCATTCCTGAAACGCCGACAAGGGCAACATTCAATTTCGAGTTGGCGGCGGCGGCGTGAAGGAACGCGGGCGCGGCAAACGCGGATGCGGCAACAACGCCGGTGGTTTGCAAAAAAGTACGACGTGTCGTTTTCAATTTCATTTTCATTTTAGTTTTTCCTAACTTCAAAAAGATTGTGGAAATTAACACCGATAACGTAGCCAACAAAAGAGTCCGTTTCATCAAAACATCTTTTTCGGCTACAATACCGTTTTCACCCACGCGGGAAAACGGTCATTGTATCAGACACAAAATAAAATTCAAGCAAAGACGGCAAATCAGTAGATTGGTCATTCGATGGTAGGCAACCGCTTGATACCGTTTTGTTTTAACCTTTTTTAACACGAAATACACGAAACACACGAAATGACATGAAAAAATTTGCTGTCCTTTTCTTATAATTTTTGTGTATTTCGTGCTTTTTCGTGTTTAAAATAGACCTTTTGTTTTAACCATTTTTGTATCTATTCACTCGATTGAAGGTTTTACATTTTGCGGTTGATTTATTCCAACGAACAACCCCTTTAGGGGGTCAACGTGAATAACCGCCGCCAGTTAGTAGATACTGAACCGGCGGTTATTCACATAAAACGCCTAGCGGCGTTTATCCGATGTCATACGTTTAAAAACGACAGTAACAATAACTAAACTAATCAATCCACTGAATAGTTACCCATTTTTAACACGAAATACACGAAATATACGAAATTATAAAAAAAGGACAACAAAAATTTTCGTGTATTTCGTGTGTTTCGTGTGTTTCGTGTTTAAAATAGACCTTTTCGCCAATTCAAAAATATAATTGAAAAAACCTTATTTCCAACCTGATTTTCCTAACCATTTTTTAAAACAACCTTAGCAGCATAAGAATAATAAAAAATCAAACCTTATTACCTTATTTTGATAGGGGACATATTTTTGTATTATTATTTTTTAGGAAAGATGGTTTGTAAATAAGGTAATTTCTTAGGTTGCCTTGTTGCTACTAAGGTTGTTTTAAAAAATGGTTAGGAAAATCAGGTTGGAAATAAGGTTAGGGGGGAACAATTGATTGACCGCGAATTGTTTTCTACCAACATTGCGTCCCTAGCGGGACGGAATTGTTACTATTTCACTTCAATCAATGAATAATTGCCGGTGCCAAGTCCAATTTTTTCCGCGTGGCTGATTTGGCTGCGCCAGTCTGTGGCGGGATGAATGTCCGTAAAATGATCATGGCGTCCGTTTTCATCTTTGTGAATCTGTTCACGCTCGCTAAGAATACTGTTACCAATCGGCGGCGCAGCATTCACCGCGTCAATACATGCCTTGTCCGCCGCAACCGGATCAAACGAAACAAAAATACCAATATCCGAAATAACCGGCGTATCACTCTCGCCATGACAATCACAAAACGGTGAAACCTGATTGATAATATTAATGTGAAAATTCGGACGCCCCTCAAGAACCGCTTTCGTGTATTCCGCCATCTTACAATTCAACAATTCACCCGATGAATCATAATCCGACTCAATCGCATGATCATTGCATACCCCAATACAACGCCCACAACCGACACATCGCCGTGAATCAATCCTCGCCTTTTTGTTCACACTAAAAGAAATCGCCTGCTCGTTGCAAAATTTCGCGCAAACCCGACAACCAATACAATTTGACGTGTTGATGTGAGGTTTGCCATTATTGTGCATAATCATCTTGCCCGCCCGGCTACCACTGCCCATTCCAATATTCTTAATCGCTCCGCCAAAACCGGTTCCCTCATGCCCCTTGAAATGATTCAACGAAATAATAATGTCCGCATCCATAATCGCCGTGCCAATGCGTGCCGATCGACAATAAATTCCGCCCTCAATAGGGACTTCAATATCGTCCGTCCCCTTCAACCCGTCCGCTATAATGTTTTGACAACCTGTCGAAAGCGGTGAAAAACCATTTTCGTTAGCCGCATCAAGATGAACAAGAGCATTGTTACGCCGACCAACATAAAGGGTGTTACAATCCGTCAGAAACGGCTTACCGTTATACAATTTGATCTTGTCCGCAACCGCCTTCGACCAGTTCGGACGTAAAAATGATAAATTACCCGGCTCGCCAAAATGGATTTTAATCGCAACGAATTTGTTCTTAAAATCTATCCGGTCAAAACCCGCCTTGCCAAGCAACCTCGATAATTTCGTCAGCAAACTATCGCCAACCTTACATCGCATATTAGTCCAAAAAACTTTCGAAATAGACATGATTCGTTGATAGTGAGTAGTAAATAATTTTTTTGAGCGAAGTTGTTTATGGACAGCAGCAAAAAGGTAGAGTCGCAAACGGTTTTTCGACTATTTCATTTCTTCTTTTGGTTTTACGACGATTAGTACTGGCAAGGAAACTGTATGTATTTCTTCCAGTATCATTGCAGAAAAAGTAATATTTCCTTTGATTATTTCGCGATCGTTACATTCCTTTGTTTTTCTGTCAAAAGATAAACGGTATTTTCGATTTTGCTCTAATGATTCATAAGAGTATTTAAAATCCGAATATGAAAATTGGCTGCATTGTACCATTCCTTCCTTATCCAATCGAATACTTACTTCAGTAGTGAAAGGAAATTCCTCTACCGAAAGGACTTTGACTATGTGTTTGGGTTCAATATGGAATACCCCATCAACATATAACGAAACAGGAATTGTCAAGATCGGAAAACGATCATGATCCGAAACTAATTTAATAGAGTCTGTTATCATTCCAGATGTTCTCGGTACAGTACATGTGATGTTCATCTGTCCCTCAAAATTTCCATTCGTTTTTTGCTTGATTGGAGCTAATTCTGTTTGCAACCATTCAGGCTTTTCTATTGAAATAACGGTAGGAATATGATCCTTTTCTATTCCATCAGGCAAACGTAAAAGAACAGATGCCGTAACGACAGCAGATGGAACAATGTTTTTCAAAGATAAACTCGCTGGTTCGGCAACAAGTCGTCCCGGAGTCATACCTGTTAATTTTGCATAGAAGAAACTTTTTTTAATTTCATTAGAATTTTGCTCTCGGTATGATATTTCAAATTGGGCGGTAAAATCGCCGACTTTGCCGTTTGTTCGAATAGAAAATGGCAAAATAATCTCTTGACCAAGGGCAATGACTTTTTCCGAAAGATTAGATGAAGTACAACCGCATGAGGTATGAATACTTATGACTTCGATACTATTGTTAGAGTGATTTATTAGACGCGTTTGCCCTTCGATGAGTTCACCTTCTACAATGTTTCCAAAATTGATTTGCTCCGGTTCAATGAAAAAACCGGATTTTTTTATTGTTTCTTGGGTTTGTTTCTGTGGCAAATATTGCGAAACAACCGGTTTCGTAAATTGTTTTGTAGATTTTTGCTTAGACCAATATTTCTTTTCAGCCAAAACGTAACAGAGAATTACATTCGTAATCAAAAATAATAAAATACAAAATAATAACCGTTTTGAAAACATTTATTTTGACCGTTTGTTTCTTATCACGAAATAAATAATCAGAAAAAGGAGAAATCCATTCACTGCCCAAAAAATAATCTGTCGATTTATTGTTGAACTTTTATTTTGTTTTTCGATTAACTCAATGGCTTGTTTTCGTTCTACATCACGTTCGGTTTGTCCCTGTTGACATTCAAGAGTGATAATCCAGGCATCTTTAGGAACTAAACGTTTTAATTCATCAATACATTGTGCCGACTTTTCAGCTTGGAGTGTTTTTTGATAACACTGACCAAGCATCCCTAATACATCGGCTCCATAGCCGCCTAATTGATTCTTTAACGGGATTTCGTCAAGAATAAGTATCTGCTCCCACCAATTGTTATGAATATTTTCAAAAATTTCTATTGCTTCGTCGTATAATCCTTCTTCCAAAAAACTCTGCCCAATATCACGTAAAACAACAGCAGTTTCGGCATCTTGCGGTACTTTGTCGAGCCAACGCTGTAAAAAAGTACGGTAATCTTTTCCCTTTTTGGGGTAAGCCGCCAACGCAAACTTGCGTGCTTGTAACGATTTTATTGTTTCCGGTCTGGCGGCGGCAAGACCGTAATCTATCATCGCCGATTCCGCCTCGTTGCGTTTTTCGGATTCCAATAGGGATACTGCCATTTTATTTTGGAAAAATGCCTCGTTATAACCGTAATTCTTGATATGAGGATGCGCTTGTAAAAAGCGAACTGCTTCTTTGGTTTTTGCAATAGATGCCTGTAAATCTCCGCGAATATCCTTCAACAGTTCTGATTCCGTATTAAACAGCATAGGCAATTCCCCTTGCAAAGCAGTACGTTCATTTTCATGTAACAATTGCTTTGTTTCTGCGGATATTAATTCGTTTTGAAATTGGGTGTAATACTGCAACGTTTTCTCAGCATACCCTTTGGCAGAAGATTTATCATCGCGTTGGAGGGCTTCAAGATACATCTCTTTGTGTACCGATCCAATTTCTCTTATGACATCTAGTCGCCAGTAAACAGGACAGTCAATAATTAATAGAATTTTTTTCAAAATTTCTACAGATTTCTCATATTTCTTTGCAGAGTTGCAACACCCAACGAGATTGATCATGACATTCAATCTTGCTGTTGATTGTGGGTGATTATCAACAACTTCAACGATTTTATCAATCCATTCGTCCAAGTCACTAAGACCGTTTCTTGTTTGAAGATAGGTTTCCCAAATGACCTGTACAGGATCATCTTGTTGCCCTGATGCATAAGGACATACAATCATCAATAAAATCAATCCAACTAATAAACCGCCAATGGATAAACTTTTCATAGTAATTCCTTTTATCTTAAAAATAAAAATACCTACGAACCGCAATCCTCCGCATCTGAGGTGGTTGTATCTGTTCCTTCCTCCGTGATTTTCGTACCCGTTGCTGTTACCGTACCGTCAGTAGATAACAGATTGGAACAATTGAATCCAGAACCTTGGCTACAGTAACATCCGGGAGCATTTGATTGATCCGTGCGGGTATAACGATACTCATAGTCTTGTTTGTACTCAAAATCAACCAGTCTAACGTAGTACTGACCACAGAGTTTTGTATTGGGAGGAGCAGAAACAGAAACTTGCCGCGTAACAGTTACCTGAGACGAAACACTTGTTCCCGTTACACTGCCTATAGTGGTTATTCTTTCGTAACCCGCGCCGAATGAAGAACCTAAGTGTATAGAGTGACTGGAACTCTTTTGCCAAAGATCTTGAGCAATATATCCTATTGTAAACGATTTGGACACGCTTTTCGAAGCGGTTACTCCCTGCTGGTCAGAACAGTTATTGCTACACACCGGAACATCAATGTAAGTCTTCCGTGCATTGGATAATGTTTCCTGTACAGAAAAAAGAATTCTCTTACAAACTTCAACCGAGTTGCAATTGGTTGTCGAACCCAAAACTGTCCGGACAGTACAGTATTGTGGATCAACAAAGACAGTATCTGCGGAACAGTTTCTTGCACACAAAAAAGCGACGAAAGAAACAAGTAAACAAAGAAAAATTGTATTTTTCATTTTTTTCTCCTTTTGGAAAATTTTGATAAAATAAACGGGACTTCAATTTAGAGTATTCTACTCAGTTTTCTTTTCTTGTCGAGACTGGGAAAGAAAAAATTCTGATTATTTCGGAATTTGGGGAAGTAATCGCTGATATAAGTGTAGGCGATACATGCATCGCACTTGAGTTTTCGGTTTTAATTTTTTGATACGATTACGAAATATGTTGGATTTTCAAGATGAAATACATTCTACGTATTGATCCAAAACAGGATTTTCAAGTGCAATGAGTATAAAAACTTTGCGTACAACGCTATTCACAATAAACTCTCAATGATCTGCGAACAAAACTATCCTCGACAGAATTCGAATCTGTAACCTCTGGCTTCGGAGACCAGCACTCTATCCAATTGAGCTACGAGGACATCAATTCTCCGAATTATCCCGATTTTATCGCTCTTGTCAAGCGAATAAACATCAATATGTTGTTCCTAACGGGACGGAAAAAACGAACATTCA
>JAIROD010000699.1 GCA_031257725.1 Planctomycetaceae bacterium
GCAAGGTTATTGGAAGTATGGCGTATGTTAGCGGAGCCAAGCTAATTGAAAATGTCGCATCACCACCAACAACAGCAACAAATTGTTCCGTTGCAGGTTGTTTGGCAGCACAAGCCGGACGAGATTATACCAGTGCCGTAACTGATCCAGATATTAGCGGTTCTCTGCAACCCGGTAGGTCTTGGCTTGATAATGTCCCGGCAAGAACTGCATTTTGTACGATTTTACCGCCGAATTCTATTACCTGTTGTTCAAGTACTAAAAATGAAAATAGTCGGGTTATTGCTTCGGCAAGCAGTTATCATCCCGGCGGTGTTCAGGTTGGGCTGGCTGACGGCAGTGTGCGTTTCGTTTCTGATACAATCAATGCCAAAACAACCGGCGGTGTTGATTATTGTGTTGTTAATGGGTCTTCACCATTCGGAGTTTGGGGTGCACTCGGTACACCAAACGGCGGTGAATCTACAAGTCCGTAAACAAGATTAAATGAAAAGTGAAGTGTTCCAATCCCAACACTTCACTCCTTTTTGACGTTTTTTCTATTTTCCGTTCACTATTTTATTTTTACTCATTATTTACTATGTTTCGATTTTCACTGCTTTTGATTGTTTTAATTGTTTTGATTATATCCTGTCAATATCGTCCTTCACTTCCGCCGGATATTCCTCCGTTGACAATATGCAAAATAACCGTAACTCAAAACGGCGAACCGCTTGACGGTGCATCGGTTATACTCCATTCCGTTTCGGAAATGGAAACATGGAGAGTTAGCGGTGTTACCAATGCAAACGGTGTTGCTGTTTTGTTTACCAATGGTCTTTTTGAAGGCGTTCCTCAAGGGAAATACAAAATTACCGTTTCAAAAGCAGAACAGGAGACGGACGATATTCCTCCGTGTCCTGAAAGCGGATCACACGGTTATGAAGAATGGATGAAAAAATATGAAAACATTCCCCGTTCTTCCAACACTTATTCCCTAGTTGAAAAACAATATTCAATGTTCTCGGTAACACCGCTCGAAATTGATGTTTCAGGTAAAAAAGTTATCGAAATGAAAATTGATGTCGGGAAAAAAGTTCGGGAAAAACTGTAGTATCTATACTATAAACGGTAACAAAAGGGTCTTTTATAGGAACGCGGGCGTCTCGCCCGCAACAATAAAAGAACGTTCCGTCGTTCTATGCAGTCGAGACGACTGCGTTCCTAAAACAACCCATTTCTTCCCGTTTACAGTATATTTCGGAATTTTGGGACAGATTATGATTATTGAGTTCCCTTTGTCCGATTTGCCCCTATTGTCCCTAAATCCTATACTGTTTATACTGTAACCATTCAAGTATGATCAAGTATGATCAAGGTTGGTCGATAATTGTCGGCTTAACCCTGATATTGTAAAGTGCCCCCAATTTATTATCTCCGATTAAAATGAAATCATTTACTAAACACACCGGATTGGTTGTTCCGATGGATCGTAGCGATGTGGATACCGACCAGATTATTCCAAAACAATTTTTAAAACGAATTGAACGTACCGGATTTGGAACGTTTGCGTTTTACGATTGGCGTTACAAGGATGAAAAGTTGACGCTAAACCCTGATTTTGAACTGAATAAACCGGAATATCAGGGAGCAACCGTTTTGTTAACACGAAAAAATTTTGGTTGCGGTTCCAGTCGGGAACATGCCCCTTGGGCTCTTGACGATTTTGGTTTTCGCGTGATTCTGGCGTTGAGTTTTGCGGATATTTTCTACAATAATTGCTTCAAAAACGGTTTACTTCCGATTTGTCTTTCGGAGACCGTGATTGATCAATTATTCAAACGTGAGGCGGACAATCGTCCGTTTAATCTGACGGTTGATCTTGCAAACAGTGTTATTGTGGACGAAAAAGCAGGTTGGACAATTCCGTTTGAAATCGACTCTGCCCGTAAGCACCGCCTCATTCAGGGGCTTGACGATATCGGTCTGACACTCCAAGAGGAGATTAAAATCACTGAGTACGAAAAATCACACGGTATTGTTTAATGAATTTTTGGTTTCGTTTACCGATTCGGACACGTCTTGGAATTGTTGCAATCATATTATTGATTGTTGCGATATATTCGCTTACGCTTTGGATGAATGATCCGACGCATCATCGACCAATTGCTTCTATTATCCGGCTTTCACCAATTTTATTTCTATTTTGGTTAGCATGGTCGGATTTACGGCGGATTCCTTTTTGGGTTTGGTTGTTGATGCCGATTATTTTGATTATTTGTGCGTTAAAACCGATGTGTTGGTTTTTGGTCATTCCTGCGACACTTTTTGCCTTATTTATTTTGCCGAAAAAGAAATAAGTATAGGGCGGTTTTGAAGTCCTATTTTTTGGTAGGCGACCGTAGGTGAACACCTTTCGCCGAAGGGTTTTCACCCACAGTAGCAACGGTTGGTTTATTATTCGATGTTGTCAATACATATTTTGTCGGATTCCGGCTGAAAAATATTCGAGATCGCCGAATTTTTCGACAAGCCAATTAACGTTGGCATTTTCTTTGGCTTCCTGAAAAGTTTTTGCGGCAGTATCGACGAGTTTCAGATCATAAACGTAATGATCCATTAAACCCGGTAAAAGAGTTCGATATTCTTTGGGAATTGCTTTGGGTCTGCCTTTGTTGATGTGTTCGATCAGGTTAGTAACACAACTATTCGTCAACGGATGATAAAATTCCGGCTTTTTTGCCAATTTATTGGCTCGCTGGAGTGCATCAACAAACATAGTCCGAACTTCGTTTGGTTCAAATTTTAACCGGTAAATATGAACATCGTTTTTATTGATATCGGTTCCGAGCCGAATCATATCACGTTCATCCGCAAAAACATAGATGAGTTCAAACTGGCGCAACCCCGCGCCAAGCGGATCATATCGTTCTCCTTCCTCATAACGCGCTTCAATCGACATCCCAAGATGCCGCCCATCCGCAAAGCCGAAACTTGACTCCACATGCGCCAATCGTGATAGTCCGCGAAACGGAACAACCACTAAATCAATTGTTCGGATATCGTTGAGGTCAAAAGTTGCGTCATAATATTGAGTGGTGTATCGTTCTTCCGTTTCATATTTTGAATACCGAATGTTATGAACCGTAACCCAATTGCCGTTAAATTCCGCAGTTTGGAGTATGGCGTGGTTTTGCGACCACTTCCGGTCATTTGACGGCTGAAATTCCTTGACCAAATCACGTCCCAAATTAAGCAGAGATGCTTTTTCCGGTGTTGCCGTAATATGAACCGGATTAGTTGTTTGTGCCTGTTGCGGTAACATTATCAGCCGGTCGGGATTCATTGCCGGAGGCGATGTTCGATTCAATACGGATTCCTGTGTGTCCGCAACAAGACGATAAGGATTGGAAACAGACCGTTTAACCCGATAGTTGTCCAAATTCCAAGGTTGATAAAGTTCAGGACTTGCAACCGAATGAACAGTATTCGGAATAATCGGAATACTTTGACGTTTTAGCGGTTGTTTTAACGTTTGTTGAAGGGATGACTGTTTAAGCGGTTGCGGCGATTGATAGGCGACCTGAGCAATAGGATTGGATTCCGTTGTTGCGGGTGAATTTTCTGGAGTGAAAGGTTGCCGGTTTGATGGGTAAATTTTTTGCTGAATGGTCTGTAGAACTGTTTGCTGATTGTTCTGCTGATTGTTCTGTTGATTGTTCTGTTGATTTTTCTGTTGATTTTTCTGTTGAACAGTTTGCCGATTAACCGGAACAGTTGCCAACGTCTGAACCGGCAATTGCGTTGGCGAATCCAACCGTGTTGGCGAACCAAACAGACCAAACGGATCATACCAAGGAGTTGACACCCCATTGTGCGTAATCTGTTGCGGCATATTTTGTTTTACCCATTGTTGTTGCGGTTGTTGTTGTTGTTGTTGCTGCTGTTGGAAATACGGTTGACGGATGGGCGGTTGGCGATGAACCGGATTAACACAGACTTGCCGTGATTCCATCGGCGGAGTGTAAGGCGGTGAAATCATGCAGCCGGAATTTCCCACAAGCAGGAAACCAATAATAATCACCGTAATCGTTATCTTGAAAAACGAATAGAACATTTCTGACAGGTAATAGTTAATCGTTCTGAATAAAACAATTGTTCGCTTAGCCAATAAACCGCGTTAAAGAATATTAACAATCCTGAAAAAACAATTCAAGACCAAAAAATTCTCTTGACTAGACCATACGCTGGCAACATTTTATATTTTTTGCAGTTTTGAACTCCGATCAAGCGAGTCCTGCATGGACTATTGAGTAAAATACTTGTAACTATTCAGTTGCGGTGAATGTTCGTTTTTCTGTCCCGATAGGGACAACATATTGGTAGAAAGCGATTACGATTAAAAATGTTCGTCCCGTTAGGGACGATATGTTGGTAAAATCAGGAATCAATCAATCAATCAAT
>JAIROD010000815.1 GCA_031257725.1 Planctomycetaceae bacterium
TATCTGTTTTTCTACAACATTGCATCTTCTGCTGAACTGACAATGTCAAGCATTTGTAGATTTTGCCTTCAAAAATTTACCTAAATTAACAACCACCCTGTGAACGCTAGGAAAAAAATAATTACAAAATGAAAACCCGCAAACTCCAAAAAACAAAAATACCCCAAAATGCAAACATTAAACATATCGGATTACTATGCAATAAGTATATTCACAGGCAATTTCATGTCAAGAAGGGTCTTTATCAAAAAAATACGCCAATATTCTGTCAATTATTCGGCAATAAAAATAGATGTTGACTGTCTCGTGTCCTATTCCGCCGATTGCAAAATAAAACATTCCTCTTTGCATTGAGGAGTTTTGTCAACAGATTGTACAGATTATGCCAGATTGTTTTGTACAGATTTAACAGATTGTTTTGGGTTTCCTAATCTGTTAAATCTGTTGATGATTCTCTTTTTGATGAAAAGACAGAAAACATGATTCCTCGACGGAATAGATACGAAATTTCGTAATCTATTAGTGGAATTTTGGAAAGGTAGGCAATCCGCACGCTGTACGGTTGCGTCGGCGTACTCGCCGACTTGCCCCAGTGAACGGCAAGAAATCGGATCGAACAACGGTAAGCGACTTCGGGAAATGTCGCTTACCGTTGTTTGTTTAGATTAACAACACATTGATGAACACGAGGAAAAAGTCATGAGATATTCAGATTAGAAGGAAACGACACCGGTAATACCGCCGGAAAATTGGTCACGGTCTTTGCCGTTGTTAAACGGTTTTGTGCCGGTTTTGTCTGCGCTGTAGTCGTAACGTATTTCCGGTCGGATACTGATATTTGAATACGGTTTCCAATTCACACCAAGCGTGTATTCACTAATATCCGTTCCGTAACCGTAAAATTCAACAAGATTCGCCAGATTCGCCCATTCCGCACGAAAACCAATGCCCCAACGTCCATTAAACTGATAGGTCAGATAATTCGCAATACCGTACGAATTTGTATGACTTTTATCCGCTCTAACTTTGATATCGTTGTAATTCCATTGGAGCGAATAATTCAATTTATCCGAAATATTGTAACTTATCGCAACCGTATGCAAATAAACATTCCTACCGCTGAGATTATACCGATTCGTATCAAAAGAATCATGATAAGTCCCATAACCGTTGCGATTATACATAACCGCATACGACAGATTCAATTTATCGGTGAGTTGATAGGAAATCGTTCCGATAAAGCCGTGATCGTCGTAAATATTTTCGATACTGGTATCGGTGCCGGTTGTGTAAGCGGCTCCTAAGGACAACTTACTGCCGTCAGGTGCGTATTGGAAAAACACTCCCGAATGCGAATACGGTTCCAGCAAGAAAATATAGGAATGGCTAAAGAAGAAAAAATCAGGAGCACGAAGTGCTTCAAAACCGAGAATTGTTTCAAATTTACCGAATTTAACGGAAAGATCACCATAAGCGAGTTGAGCGTACAGTTGTGGAATGGCAGTATAATAATCGCCACTCTGCCAACCGTAATCAAAGTTCGCATCTCCCCAACTTTGGGCAATCCACGCTTCGGGACCGAAATATCCTTCGGCGGCAAAACCCCAGTCAAGACCGTGTGTGCCATCGGCATCTTTTTTAACGCCAAGCCAAAGCTGATTCACCTGAAAATCGGTCGAATGAACTGTTGAAAATAAATTTCCGTTTCCAGAAGTTGGTTCTATTTGTGTAACAGTTCGACCTTTGTAATTGGCGCCTTTTGTTCTCGTAACGGTATTGCCGCGGCTGTTTACATAAACGCCAGCCTGAAGCCAACCGTACACTTCGATACTGTCGAAGAGTGATTGGCGGTTACGTTTATGCTTAAACGGACGAAAAGTGTCCGAGGAATCGCAGACAACCGCCTCACAAGTGTCGGAAATCTGTTCATCAACGGGTTCGCAGGGAGCACAGGCTTCCTGACCAAGATACGTGGAATTATTTTCCGTGTGAGCAAAAACTCCCCCACAATAGGAAAATAAAACCAACGATAATGAAAAGACAAAAAGTTTTTTCATCATGGACTCCTTTTTCATAAGGGTTTCATTGGATCAAACAACAATGAGGGAGATAAAGAATTTATCGGTATTTTTTCTACGAAAACTTAAATATCTCAACCAATAAATGAATTGAATAAAATTTTTCGTAAAATCCTGATAATAAACGAGTTATGGTTTGAACAAAGCGAGTTTTTGCACCTTCTTTATTGATAATTATTTCAAGGGATTTTCGTTATATTTAACGGCTAACCGTGATATTTGACGGCTCCGTGAAATATCACGTGGACAACCAGCAAATATCACGGGCGAATCGGTTGTTTCACGATTTTTGTTCAAAATAGTTGTTTTTTATCATGTTTTTTTGGTATGGCACGAATTTTGTATGAAGGTTTATGCTGTAACATGTTGCATTTTTACGCGCAATGGCGATTGATTGGATAGGATGCCCCGTGTATTCCGGCAAAACGTCCTGAACTAATCGAAACCTGAAAAAAGCGTAATAAAAACTGAAAACTTTCCAAAGTAACCACTGTAAACCAAAACTCCTAAAAGGAGAACAACATTTACCGGTGATTTTAATAAACCTTTTTAACCCTTAACAAAAAGTATTCATTTTTTATTGTAATGAAATTTGTCTCCATTACAATAGCAATAACACCAGTTAAAAAAATAGAGGAAAATTACTATGAACACAGGAAACTGTTTCCCGATTAACGGGAAAATTGAAACGGAAGCGTTGAGTGCCGTTCTCTTGCAGATTAGTCCGGCTCTTAGTGCGGAAAGTGCGGAAGATGTTGATAAGAACATCGACAAGGTATTTTCGTACATTGATCGGGCAACTTATGGGCTTCCGGGTTTTGATTTGGTTATTACCCCCGAAATTGTGTTGAATGGTTTTGCGGAAAAATATTTTCTGAGTGCCGTGAAACTCAATTCGCCGCAAATTCAGCGGCTCAAAGATAAATGTAAACTGTTGCAAATATGGGGTGTCTTCGGTCTCGTCATTGATCTCGACGACGGGAAATTTCCCCGCAACAGTGCGTTAACAATCAACGCCGATGGAGAAATCGCAAATCTGTACGTTAAAACCGCTAACTGGATTCCGGTCGAACCGTTTACTCCGGGCGATGAAATTCAAGTTTTTGACGGTCCGAAGGGTTCCCGAATTGCTACAATAATTTGTTCAGACGGGGACTACATTGACTCGTGGCTTGAAGCGGGACACAAAGGAGCCAATGTTATCGTACGGATTTCCGATTATATGACACCTTATCAGGAAGCATACGAAATTACGAATCGTGCCGGTGCGTATTTTACCCGTAGTTACGTTCTTGCCTCGAACACGTCGGAAATTGATGAAAGTTTCTGTCTTTTCGGACGCAGTATGGCGGTCGATCCTGATGGTAACATTATTGCCGAAGCACCGGTCGGAATTCCGTACATTTTTAAGGCGGATATTTATCCGGGACTCCGCGACCATATTCACAAACAAGCGTTCATGGGAAATCTCCAGTGGCAAAGCAATCATCGAGGTGCATCGTCACCGGAAAGCGGCGGTATTGGAAAAGATAAATCCATTTATACGCACAGAAAAGAAAAATAATAAAAATATCCGCATGTTGATCGAACATGTTGGATACGGTAATCATGATTATTTGATGTAGCAAAAAAAAAAAACAGGCTTATGGGCTCCGCTAGGTTGAACAACATGTTACTATTAATTATTAACGATTAACTATTAACTACTAACTAACATAAGGAGTGATTATATGTCACAACAATTTAATCGACGGGATTTTGTAAAAAAATCGGTTTTTGGTGCTTCGTTGGCAACGGTTACCGGAGTGCCGATTGTAACAACAATTGCTGCCGCCGATGAACAGAAACCCATTAACGTCCCGGCAAGCAGTCACGCCGAAAGCGCGGCTCCGGTTCCTCATCTGTTCTTGAAACTATTGAATGCGAAAGGTATTCAGTTCCCAACAACGAAAAGAGAAATTCTTACACGTTTGGGAGAAAGCGAACTCCGTTTGTCAAAAACCAATCGGGTCAAAGCAGCCGATTTTGTTCGCGGAATTGTCCCGGAACATTTTGAAAACGGTTCCGCATTTTGGAGCGCGTTTCATTCCGCGTTGTACGGCGCGAACCGTGACGCTTTTTTGAAGGCGCGAAAATAAAGCACCGCAGACGAATTCTTGCGAAACAATCGTCACACTAATTCCGGTCATTTTATACTTTTCACACTTTAAAATTTTGTTTTGAAACGAAAATGGAATTTTAAAGTGTGAAGAGTGTACTAAAACCGAAATTACACTGGAACAAATATTTTCACCTAAATGATTCATGCCAATTTTTTGACATGATTTCCCGATAAAATAAGTTTTTTGACCAACTTTTGACTGGCACCGTGATATATCACGGCACCGTGTTATAACATAGTTCATGAAGGGTTACAAATTTATGAATCCGGTAAATTTTTAATAAAGTTTTTATAAGAAAAAGACTGATAAAAAAAGTATCTCCCCCATATCGTTTGATTTTTTTACATGAACATTTCCTAACACATTACGAGGGAGATTATGAGAGTATTTTTTGGATGTTTATTATCGTTAATTTTATTTTCCTATGGAGGTGAAAATTTTGTTCACGCGGAAAATGAAATTGTTTATTTGGGACAGGAAGCCTGTACCCCCTGTGACGCAATTGGCGAGCAACCGCCCAACGACCCTTGCGATGCGGTCTCCTGTGACACGGACACGTTTAATTTGTTTTCGCACAATTATCCGTATCGCCGTAATCACCGCAAATCGCTCTTTGACAGCCTTGACTTTTTTGGTTGGATTCAGGGTGGGGTGTATGCCAATAGTCGCGGTAATACTGTTACTCGGTCAAAGGGAACGAATTACAACGGACGGACTGTTACACAATTAGACAGCGGTTCCGGTAACGGAGATTTGCATTTAGGTGTCAAATCAACGGATTTTCAGGTGAATCAACTTTGGTTTGGCGTGAAGCGTAACGCTGACGGCAAGCATGGTTTGGATTGGGGGGGTGCCGCTGAAGTCATTTTTGGTACGGAAGCATGGATTGCTCAGAGTTGGGGCGATGCCGAACTTGATTACGGTTGGCAGGACGGCGATTATTCAACCGCCTTCCCGCAATTGTACTTCCAACTCGCTTACGGCAATTTGTCCGTAAAAGCCGGTAAGTTTGAAACAATAATTGGTTATGAAGCATTTCGTGCCGCTAATTTTTTCTTTTACAGTCATTCTTATATTTTCCATCTGGAGCCGTATTCTCATTCGGGGGTATTTGGGGAATACAATCCCGGCGGGAAGTGGTCGTTTGGTGCTGCTTACACAACCGGTGCTAATTCCAGTATCGAAAATGCGTTTGATGATCACGGTTTGCTGGGACTGATTAGTTATCAACTCACCGACGACCTCAGTATTTCCTACGCCGTAACATATAATCATAACGGTTACGGTGCCTACCGTGATCCCGGAGACACGAACAAAAACCGGTATGGTTTGAGCGGGACGAATGTTTATCTGCATACGGTTGCGGCAAGTTATAATATTTCCGATAAATGGAATTACGTCCTTCAATGGAATTACAATAACGCTAAACTCCGGGAAGACGGTAGTCATGCGTTATCGTACGGTATTGCCAATACGCTGACGTATCAGTTTAATGATAAGTGGGGAATTGGTTTTCGTGCGGAATGGGCAAATCTGGACGGCATTTATGGTTTCGGAAACGATATCAGTGAATACACACTCGGTGTGAATTGGAAACCCTATTCCAATATCAGTATTCGTCCTGAAATACGTTATGATTATAGCGCAGGTTCAAACGCCGCCAAACTATTCAACAATGGAAAAAACCGCGACCAATTTTCCGGAGGTATTGCCAGCGTGATTTCGTTTTAAATATTTTTGTTAAAGTTTGTCCAATAAGGCGAGAGGTGAATAATCCCCGGTTGTTACTGCGGGGTTATTCACAAATTCCTCGTCCGCAAACGATCTTGTTCGTCGATAATCTGTTCGATATCGTCTGTCGTTATAAATAATGATATCTAAATCTTTCTTCAAAAACATTAGTTGACTCTCTATAGAAGACTCCAAGCAATTTGTATGACCATAAAGAGTTGAAAACTAAAATTTCAAGTACAAAAATTATATCATTATAAAAATTCCTCAAAAAAATAATCTGCGGATCATCTTTATTTTGGGAAATAGTGTGATTGGTTGCGGCAGATTTCATTCAAAATATCATCGGTGTATCCGATAGTTTCAAATATTTTCATTCCTCCGGCGGTAAGATACTCTAATGCGCCGCAACCGATTTTTCCAGTAATAATCGCATCGCAGTCACTCAATATATCCAATATTTTGTCAAAGGACTGTTCATGATGTTCAAATTGATTACAACAAGGCTCAACGGTTCTTGTTTCAACAAAATTATATCCGTTTTCGTTAATTGAAACGATATGAAATTCCTTTGTTCTGCCGAAATGTTGATGAATTGTTTTACCGTCAGAACTGGCAACAGCAATCAGATTAGAAATTGTTGCGGATTTTCTATTATCGTCGCCATTATTATTTTTTTCATAAATAGTGATTGGTTTGAATTCCATGATCATCGCTCATTTCTCCTTAATTTTGAAATAGTATCATCTAAAAGTTTAACCGCCTGCACCGCATTATTCGCGTAACCGTCGGCTTTTATTTTTGTTGCGAAATCGTGTGAAATCGGTTTACCGCCGACCATCACACGAAACCGATTACGTTTATTTTCTGCAACTAATAAATCGATCACCTCTTTGATATTTTTCATTGTTGTTGTCATCAAGGTTGATACGGCGATAATATCAGCGTTCCACTTAACCGCTTCGTCCACAAAAAGGTGTGCCGAAACATCTTTTCCCAAGTCGAGTACTTCATATCCCGCCGAATTCAAAAATAACGCAACTATATTTTTCCCAATATCATGAGTATCCCCGAAAATCGTACCAAGAACAACTCGTCCTTTGGACAATGGATTTTGTAACAACCCTGTCCTTAAAATTGCGGCGGCATTTTGTACAGTATCTGCGCAAACGAGAAGATCGGGGATGAAATATTCGCCTGTTTCATAAAGTTGACCGACTTTTGCCATTCCGCCGCCCAATCCTGTTTCAATTGCTTTCGCGCAATCCAAACCGTTGCGGACAATTATTGTTGCAATCTTTTCCGCCAGCGTTTCGTCCTGATCAACAACCGCTTGAGATAATTGTTCAAAAAATTGTTGCTGTGTTAATTCCGTCATAAAACGCCGTTTGAAATATGTAATAAAAAAATTTTATTTACGGTCGGAGTGTGGATACATTGATGTCCGATAAAAACAAGTTGTTTCATTTGTGCGTATTCCGATAACACCGACATGTACGGTTTGTCGGGAAACGGAACAAGTTCAACATGTACAAAACCGTATTTTTCCAAAGAGAAGGAACTGTAAGGGCAAAGATGTATTACTCCGCCGGAAGTTGTTTTGAGTCCGCTCAAAAGTTGAAATAAATACGGCAACGAAAATTCACGAATATGCGTTTCGGATAGTGTAACAGGATTGGCATACGGATCCGCAATGGAAATAATTTGCGGCAAGGCTGTGTTTATTTCGATGATTAAATTTGTTGCGATATATTCCAGTTCTTTCTGAACTACAGACTTTTCTTGTTGTAACCGTTTATAAAATGCGAGTCCGTTTTCCGCCTGAGCCGCAGCCGAAAACGGCGCGGATATTTCCAAAACAAAATCATACTTCTCATGCGTTTCCGCAACACAATATTTCATCGGGTTCATATTAAAACCCCAGTGACGCTACAAATATTTTTTCAAAATTTTCGTTATTTGCCAGTTCAATTTTTTGTATTTCAGACGCAACATTCAGCATTTTCGTTCTAAAATCGACATTTAACAAAAAAGCGGTTCCGCCGGATTGAGCGGTGTTACCGACAAACGTTACTTTTCCTTCAAATTCAGGCGGGAGCAAACCAATACTTAAAAGGCTTTTTTCGTTCAAATGATAACCAAAGGAACCGGCAATTTCGATACGGTTTACTTCTTCTTTCTTGAGATTCATTTTCATTAAAAGAGATTCAATTCCTGAACGAACCGCGCCTTTTGCCAGTTGAATTTGCCGAACGTCATTTTGTGTCAAATAAACATCGTCGGTAACAAAAAACACTTTTTTCCCGTCTTTTTCCCGTAATCCGTCAATTGTTTTTTGTGACGTGAATCTGCCGCTTTTCCCGATAATTCCTTGCCTGACCAATTCGCCGGTTATATCCAAAAGTCCGCTTCCGCAAATTCCTGTTGCGCGTGTACCGCCGATTACCTGATAATCGATACTTCCGTCATTGTTGATACAAAAACGTTCAACGGCACCGTTTCCGGCGCGCATTCCGCAGGTGATATTCATTCCTTCAAAAGCCGGACCCGCCGCCGTTGATGTTGCCGCCAGAGCACCGTTTTTTGCCAAAACCATTTCGCCGTTTGTACCAATATCAATAAATAATATTGTTTCTTTTTGTTCATATAATTGTGACGCTAAAATACCGGAGGTGATATCGGCACCGACAAACGCGGAAATTATCGGCGGTAAATAAATCACGCCAAAAGGCGAAATATTGAGTTTCAATGCGGTAAAATATTCACCGCCGTGAATTTGTGACAGATAAGGATATTGTCCGAGCGGTTTGGGGTCAATTCCGCACGCTAAATGAAGCATTGCCGTATTGCCGCTGTACACAATTTCATAAATATTTTTCGTACTGATTTTTGCTTTTTCCGAAAGAGTACCGATCATTTCGTTTAATGCGTCAATCAAAACGTTTTGTAACACGTTCAAACCTTCGTGATTACTTGCGAAATGGATTCTTGAAAGAACATCTTGAGCGTAAGTACTTTGCGGATTCAATCTGCTTTCTGAAACAATTTCTTTTCCAGAGGACAAGTTAATTATTGCAACGACTAAAGTTGTTGTTCCGATATCAACAGTAATTCCATAACACGATTTTGACGTATCGCCTGATTCCGTACCTAAAGCGGAGTTCCCGCCGTAAACAACTGTTTTTTCACCGTCAAATTGTTTTGAAATGAACGGTTTTAATTGGCAGGAACAACTTTGTCCGCCGGACAATATTTGCAACGTTTTATTTTCGTTTTCTTTATTTTCGGTAAAGACAGTGATATTTTCTGTAATATTTTTTTGACAAGCAAGAAAATAATCGGAACCGATTTTTATTTTACACTTACCGCAAGTTCCCATACCGTTACACGGCGTTTCCAGCACGATTCCCAATTGCCGTGCCGCTTCCAGGACGGTTGTTCCGTTTGTTACGGAGAGTGTTTTCTGTTCGTTGGCGAAAATAATTTCAGGCACGTTTCACCCCTCCTTTATTGCGGAAGTGAACGCGGTAATATTGTTCAACGGCGTGGACGTACTGAGTCCGCAGGCAGGAGCCAAAATATCAATATTTTTTGACAAAAGATGTTTCGCCTGTTTAAACACCGTGTCGGCGTTACCAAATTCCAATAAATACGTACTGATATTGCCCATCGCCGGCATATTGTCAAGTTCTTTTTTCAACATTGCCAAATCAACAATCGCGTCAACACTCAAAACTTTACTGTGCAATTTTTGCAGTTGCGGTTTCACCATTCGGACATCGCCGCAAATATGGACAATAACAGGAACCCCCAATTCATGTACAGAATCTGTAATTTTGTTCAGATAATAAACCGCGTATTCGTCAAAAATTTTGGGACCAAGAATTTCACCGGTTGCGGTTGGATCAGCGATTGAAATTGCGGCGGCTCCGTTGTCTGCCATGAGTTTTGCGTAACTAATCAATTGTTCCGTTACATAATCGATCACTTTATGCGCCGCTTCCCGTTCACGGCGCAGTTGTTTCAAAAAAATCATCGGATCGACAATAGAAGCCGCAGTGCTGATTGGTCCGGTCAGACTTCCAACTGCCGGAATTTCAGGATATTTTTCCGAAAGTAAATAAATCGCCTGAATTACTGTTTCGGCACGGCTGCTGTTCGCGATTGTTCCGTCAGGTAAAAAAGTTACATCTTTAACCGACGGAAACACTTCTTTTTGTATTTTCGGTTCACATTCAAGTGAACCGAAATTGATTGAACTGCCAAGTGCTTCGGCTTCCACCGTCATACAAAATGGAATACCAAAATTTTCGAAACCGGTATTTTCATAAACATCATAAGCCAAATCACTCATTTTATCGCTTGTATGATGTGCGTCCGGCAATAAATGTCCGGTTTTTGTCATCACATCCACAATCGCGGCATTCATCATACCGCCCGGACAAATAACCGGCGGACGATCAACCGTTTCACCGGATAAAGTTTTTTGTAACCTTTCTTTCGGAGAAAAAACATCCATAATCGTTACCTCCCAACCAATTCGTTTGCCATTTTAATTGCCTGATTCGCGTTGGACGAATAACCGTCGGCACCAATTTGGTCCGCAAATCGCCGCGACACCGGACCGCCGCCAATCGCCACCTTAAATTCGTTACGGATTCCTTTCTCGTTCAATATATTGATCACATCCGCCATGCCATCCATTGTTGTTGTCATCAGCGATGAAATCATAATAATTTTTGCATTTTCCTGAACTGCACGCTCAACAAATACGGAAGGAGGAACATCTCGTCCTAAATCGATCACGTCAAATCCGGCGGAGGAGAGCATAAGTTTAACGAGATTTTTTCCAATATCATGCGTATCACCCGCGATAACACCGATAACAATTTTATGCTTTTTTTCTTGACGTTCTGTTTTAATGTACGGTTTCAATATTTCAACACCGGCATTCAATGCGTCCGCGCACATGAGTAATTCCGGTACGAAATATTCTCCATCGTCAAAAAGCCGTCCCGCTTGTTCCATCCCTTTGGCAAGTCCCAGATCAATCGCTTCGAATGCGTCGTAACCGGATTCAACCGCTTCATTCGATAATTGTGCGGATAACTCCTCTTCCATATTAACAACAGCATCGGACATCTCCGAATATAATTCATCTTTAGTTTTGCCCATAATAAAAAAACTCCATCAAAAATAAATTATTGTAATAGTTTATTTTTTATAACCATTCACGTCATATTGGTGTCAGGCAGGTGTTCTTGCAGTACAACAGGTATTGAATCCTGCTAACGCCGTTAGGCGTTCTCTGTGAATAACCGCCGGTTTCAACCGGCGGAAAGTACCGTGTTACACTCCCCCCCTTTAGGTGTTGTCCTAAAAAATATCGCGCCTTTTGTGGACAACCCCTAAAGGGGTTGTTGGTCAATGGGGCTTTTACCGCCGGTTAACACCGGCGGTTATTCATAGTAAACGCCTAAAGGCGTTTGTCCAATTTAACCATTATCAAATAAAAAAAAATTAACGTTGTGCTGCGATAACGGAAAGTAAATCTTCGATGAGTGACAAACTGCCGTCATAACCGGCGTATCCGCGATTCAACACAATACGGTTTCCCACCGGATAACTTACCGTAAGATGTCCTGCACCGATATCTGTTGCAAATTCACGTTCCAGATGACTGCCGATCACAAAACCCGGTGAAAAATCATCTTGATACAAACGGTCGGATTTTCTTGGTACGATTTTCCAAAAATGCGTTTTGATTTCCGTCGGATCGGATTCATAAGCAATCGCGGTCGGATATTGGGAAGTCAATGTTTCAATAACACTGCTGATTTTCGGTTTTTGTTCTTCATCGACATTATTGGTAACAACCATTAATTCCGGCAGCCAGCCGAAATCGTCTGCAAGAAATTTCGTAATAGCAGGCGCATAATTAACATCGCCCACAACAACCGCGTAACGCTGCCAGTCAAGATCATTGTAAGCGTCCGCGACTCGTTCCAAATAACGGAAATAATGTTTTGTTTCCGTCTCGATGAGTTGTTGTACAATATCTTGCGGAATTTCAAGAATTTCCGCAACATTTTTCAAAAAGGCTTCTGTTGACGTGGGTCCGATAGGAAAGGGATTGGTAATATAAGGAATTTGATGTATTTTCTTAAAGGCGTTTGCAGCGTCTTGAGCGTAAAATTCCGAAACGACAATCGTCAACGCCGCATCGCCTGCGTTGCGGATACTATTTAATGTATCATATTCGGTAAAGAACGAATTAACTTCCAATCCTAATTTTTCCAATAAGGTACGAATTTTTAACAGATTACCGCGCCAAAAAGCGTCTTGCCCCGGCACCACACCTAACAAGTTGACTTTATTTTTCTTTTTAACTTTTTGTTTTTCGATAAATTCCCGTATGAGAACAGTCAATACAAGATCGTAACCTTTATAACCGTCTCCATGAAAACCGCCTGTTTCCGTACCGATAATTTCGGTTCCTTCTTCACGATATTGCCGGACAATAGATTGTATATCGTCACCGATAATATCAGCGGTACAGCCTGTGAGAATAATGTACAATTTCCCTTCGACTAATTCGATTGTATTTTTTACTTGTTCTTCCAACCGTTCTAAACCGCCGAAAATGATGTCTTTTTCTTGAATATTGGAACTCGGCACCGCCAAGCCGCCGCAATATCCCGCGCCCAAATAACCGGTACTTCCATATTGGTTCCAATAAATACTTCCGCCGCATCCCATCGCGGTATGTAATATCGGTACGGTTTCCGGTAATGCCGTAACCGTAATCAACGCGCCGCCCAAAGAACAAAATGATCTTGGTCTTTCGATAAAACGTTTATTTGTATTAGTTATATACGTATTCATTGATCATCGCCTCCTTGAATATATTTGAACGGATTTTCCGAATACCAAAATTCCTTGTACGGCTGGCGGGCATGTTTCGATAAATGTTCGTTGAACGACGAATTTTTCAAATGCCGTTTCAAACGCCGCGCAATATCATAAGCACCGGCGTAACCGCTGTAAATACTATTTGTTCCATAAATTGGTAAAACGGCAACGCCGCATTTTGCCGCCCAGATGTTGTCGGAATTATGACCGATATAAATGTCCGGTTTTGTACGGTAAATAAGATTGACGGCTTCAAAAGGCTGTGCGGTGGCGACATTGATACGAATTTTAGGATTGATCTTTTCAAGTTTTTCAATTTCGACTCCGCCGAATTGATCATAGTGATAAGGACGCACCGCTAAAATTTCCATGCCTAATTCTTGCAACAACACGGCAGTTGCAAGTGTACGAATTTCACCGGCACTCAGCATTGCTGTTTTCCCTTTCAGATAAGGAAGCAACGGTTTCAACGACTGATTTAATTCATCGGTTTCCGATTTAATGATACGTTCCGCCGCATCGGTCAATCCAAGTTTTTTGGCAACTTGACGAAGCCAAAGTGAAGTATTTTCGATACCGATAGGCATTTGACCGCCTACAAAAGGAACTCCAAATTTTTGTTCCAGATAAGTCATAAAGTAATCGTCATGAGTTGGACAAACGCCGATTGATAACGCCGCAAACGGAGCAAGGCGAAAAGCGTCGGGATGAGCGTCGCAAGGTAACATATTCACCTCAAGTCCCAACTTATTCAAGAGCCGCGTCAATTCCTTCTGATCCGGTCCCGTCATCGACGATACATTCAGAAGATTAACCAACCGGCTCCGCCGTAACTTTTCCGATGTTACCGAAATTTCATTATCATACACATTAAATTCCGTTTCATCTTTTCCGTCAGTCATGTTCCGCAAAAAAGAATGAAAAATCGCGTCATAAGCGGTTGCCATAATTTTTGTTTTAAAACCTTCGCAATGAATCGGTAAAATTGTTGCGGAAACCTGATCTTTCAAATTATCGGCAACTCCGTCAATATCATCGCCGATAATTGCGGGCACACAAGTTGACAGAACAATAATTGCGTCCGGTCGGTAACGTTTATCGGCTTCGACAATACTATGTTTCAATTTTTCTTCTCCGCCGGACACGACATCACTTTCACTCAAATTTGTCGAGAGCCAAAGTGCGCCTTTCGGATTTTTGATACCGCTGTTAAACTGACCGACGCGCACACTTGCACCTTGTGAATGTACTGCGCCGCCGCAGCCGACCGCACCATGCACAATAACAACACAATCTTGTAACGACGTTAAAATTGCTGTTGCAGGAAGAAGTTGACAAATCGTTCCTTGACTAAACGCACGGCGTTTGTTTTTCAGACAACCGCCGCAAAACTGTTTATGAATTTCGCCCACCGTACCGCCAAATTCGATACAACTTCCCAATCGTTCTTCGCGCCGCGGCGCAACTTTTTGTTTTAAATAATTCATAATGAACTCCTCCATTTACGCGATGCTGTAACAAACGCTCGTACATTTTCTTCGGATACCTTTGCGGAAAGATCGCAACCCGGTAATAACATAAATCCGCCGTCTCCGGCAGCATCATCCAAACATTTTTGTGTTTCAATATAAATTTCATCGGCGGTTTTTTCTTCAAGAACAAACACCGGATTCACGTTTCCCGCTAAACCGATTTTTCCGTATAATATCTGTTTTGCGTTTCGTAAATCAACCTTGCTGTCCACTGAAACCATTTGGATTCCTGTTTGCGGTAACAAATGTAAACGGTCGGAAATATTGCCGCAAATATGAATCAAAGAATGTTTCTGATACGACTTTAAACGTTGTATCACCGCCATAAGATAAGGAATAACAGCATATTCAAAATGACGTACAGAAACAACATCGCCCGACGCACTAGGATCCGCAATAAAAATACCGTCAATTCCATCAACCTGCAACATAAATTCAAAATAAGCAACAGAAATATCTGTTGTAAAAGCGAGCAGTTTTTCCGCAAACAGTTTATTTTTGTACAACGATTTCGACAATGTTTCCAAACCTAATAATTGTCCCGCTAATGTGAACGGGGCACGTCCGCTGACAAATAAACTTCTCGGATTGTTGTTCTCTGGATTTTCGTTCAGTTTTACCGTTTCCTCCGCAACCGCTTTTAACCACTTTATTTTTTCAGATTGAAACACACTTTGTAAATCAAGCTGATCAATGTCTTCCGGCGAACTAATAAGTAATGAATCAATTTCCGGCGCACCTTTTTTTGTAAATTGAATTTTTCCTCCCAACGCTTCAACTAAAAAGGCGGTTGCGCCGGTTCCAACCGTAACAAAATCCGCGCCGACTCTTTCATTGACACGATAAAAAATTTCAGCAGCGCGAGACGGCGGAGAGGATAATAATTCCTGTAACGAAACGCCTTCCACGAAAAAAGGCCAACTCCCGCCAAGACAAACTCCCACCGGAACCCGTTCCGGTTTTTTAAGAGCAAATACCTCTGTTATAATTTTTCTTGATGTGGACATTTTTTTATTTCGTAAAGTTAAGTTAGGGTTAATGGACATAATGGACATGATAGACACAATGAACATGATGGGACAATGATACGAAAATAGTATTTTTAAAGGGTTCCCTAATGTTTAAAGTCGCCGGATAAACCGCCTACCGGATAGAAATCAGCCAACTGTTCCACAAAAGGTGAAACAATCAGGAATTTTCCAAATACCGTTCCCGTTCCCAATCTGTAACATTTATATCGTGAACGGAAATATCGAAATGAATTAATTCACTGAAAATTTCAACAAATTCCTTGCCGAAATATTCAACCGCTTTTTCACTTTTGTCAAACAAAATTGCCGCGTCTTTTAATGTCCGCGGAATAGCGGGAAGCGTTTCATTAAAATAACCGTTGCCTTCGATAATTTCCGGAGCCGGTAATTTTTGTTCCAAACCGTATAATCCCGAAGCAATAGAAGCCGCAATCAGGAAATAAGCGTTTGCATCCGCAGCACCGGTGCGCTGTTCAATTCTCGTACTATTTCCATAACCAACCAATCTCGTTGAAACCGTTCTGTTATCGTAACCAATTCCAACTCGCGTCGGAGCAAACGACATGTCCGTGAGACGTTTGTAAGAATTAACCGTAGGACAACACAACGCCATCAATTCACGTGTTCCGTCAAGAAGTCCCGCCGAATATTGTTCCAGTATCGTTTTGTCCTCCGCAAAAGCATTTTTTGAAACTCCATTGTTTTCCTTCGTCCATAAACTTTGATGTAAATGGTAACCGCTGCCCGATTCCGTATTCCAAACCCGCGCCATAAATGTTGCGTACATCCCATTTTTTCGTGCAATTTCTTTAATTGCGTTACGAGCAATCACCGTGTTGTCCGCATTCGTCAGCGCATCGGAAAATTCCAGAATCACTTCCATCTGACCAGGACCATATTCCGTATGAACCGCCTCAATCGGAATTTGAAACGCCTCCAAATTATTTTGAATCTGTTCAATAATATCACTGTACTGACTCGCTTTTCCAATAGAATAAGTTTCCTTGCCGCCGAAAAGCGGTTTTTTGTTACTGTCCAGAAGATAAAACTCAACTTCCGATCCCACTTTCGCCGTATAACCTGTTTTTTCAAGCCGTTCCAGTACATTTTTCAGAATTTGCCGAGGCGCAACCTGAATACGTTGTCCTTTATCCGTATCAAGATCGGCAAGAACAAAAGCAGTTCCTTTACGCCAAGGAATTTCCCGTAACGTGGAATAATCCGGTTTCAAAATCATATCCGACGCACCATACTCAAAACCCGCAAAAGAAGAGGTCGAAAAATATTCCGACTGAACATCCCACGTCAACGGCGCACGGCATAACCCGGTGCCGGATGTTAAATGTTCCAGTAAAAACCGAGACGGTAAACGTTTGCCAATAATGGAACCGTTAATGTCCGCAAATCCAACTTCCACCGAATGGATTTTATGTTCCAAAATATATTCTTTCGCTTGTTCCAATTCTTGTAATGAATACATTGTATTTCTTAAAATTTGTTTTTATTGGTAATCGTTTTGTTAAAAAACACGGTTGGAAATAATGTTGCGTTTTTTGGGGGATTCAATTGACTTAAAAGTGACATTAGGGACAGTGGAGACACTAGGGACTATTTTTTTTTTTGAACGATTATTGTTTTTATCATTATCATTATCATTATTTTTATTATTACTATTTTTTAAATGGGTTATCAAAAAGCGGTGTGGATAAATAACGTTCTCCGGTGTCGGGAAGAAGAACCACGATTGTTTTGTCCTTATTTTCGTTGCGTTTTGCAATTTGTAACGCGGCGAACGCTGCTGCGCCGGAGGAGATGCCGACGAGTAATCCTTCTTGAGTTGCCAACTCGCGCGAAGTTTCAAACGCTTCGTCATTTTTGACACGAAAAATTTCGTCAACTACCGACAAGTTCATAATTTCCGGAACAAATCCTGCTCCGATTCCCTGAATTTTATGCGGTGCCGCCGCTCCGCCGGATAAAACCGGTGAATCGTCCGGCTCCACCGCAACAATTTTTACGGACGTTTTTTTCTCTTTGAGCACTTCGCCAACACCGGTAATTGTTCCGCCGGTTCCAACTCCACCGACAAAAATATCAACTTCGCCTTCGGTATCGTTCCAAATTTCCAACGCGGTTGTTTCACGATGTATTTTCGGATTCGCCGGATTACGAAATTGTTGCGGACAATAACTGTTCGGAATTTGTGCGGCGATTTCTTCCGCTTTACGGATTGCACCTTTCATTCCTTCACTGCCGGAAGTCAACACCAGTTCCGCTCCGAGTGCTTTCAACAAATTACGCCGTTCAATACTCATTGTTTCCGGCATCGTGATAACAATTTTGTAACCTTTCGCCGCAGCCACAAATGCAAGTCCAACACCGGTGTTACCGCTGGTTGGTTCGATGATGACGGAATCTTTTTTCAAAAGTCCTTGTGCTTCGGCGGCTTCAATCATTGCCAACGCAATACGGTCTTTCACACTGCCGGCAGGATTGAAAAATTCCAATTTCGCTACCAATTTCGACTTCACGCCTTGATCCGTTCCGAATTTTTTCAGTTCCAGCAAAGGCGTATTACCAATAAGTTCCGTTAAACTCTGTTTATAAATGACTGTCATTTTTGAAATAAAAATAGAAAATGGCGTAACAATTCAGCCGTTTGATTTTTTGTTTTTTATTTCAACGCGAAATACAAAAAAATTGATACAAAATAAAACGAAATTCCTTTTCACGTATTTTTTACCTTTTTTAACGTATTTCGCGGTAAAAAAATAAGTTACCGTAAACGGTTTCAATTACAAAATTTTAATTTGTAACAAACAATTATTTCCGTTGATCACCACGACGGTAATAACACTTCTTTTCCGTCAAAGGTATCTTTGAGGGCTTGTTTAACGGCATCGGTTTTGTACGCTTTTTCCAAAATCCGTACTTTTTCCGATCCTAAATTTTCTTTACGTACAGCAATGATATCCGGTGCTTGTAACTCCTTGCGTTCACCAGCCAAAGCATCTTTGCCAAATTCCAAACCGATTTCCGACGCAACCGTCGCGTAAAGAAAACCGGCGTCCGCTTCCTCCAACGCTTTAGCCAACATCGTGTAATCAACCTCGATAAACTTCAATTTTTTCGGATTATCGACGATGTCTTTTTTTGTAATGCTAATTGGATTGACTCCTTCTTTTAACTTAATCAAACCGGCATCCGCCAGAATCACAAACGCACGAAAATTGTTTCCGGGATCATTGGCAATTGTGATCGTTGCCCCTTCCGGCAGGTCTTGCAAGTTTTTATGTTTCTTTGAAAACAAACCCGCTCGATCCGTAAACACTTCAAACGCAACAGCAAGATTACCTTTATGTGTTGCGTTAAATTCGTTCATGTACGGTGCATGCTGGTGATAATTTGCCAAATATTCACCACGCTCAACCGCTTCATTAAGCTGCGTGTTGTCCGCAAGGAACGTGTATTGCAATTTGTAACCAAGCTTCTCAACCTCCTGAGACAAAACTTTCGTCGTGTCTTCATAGGCTTTCAAGTTACACGATGCAAATTTGATAACCTTATCGCTCTGCTCGGTTTGACTCTGCTTTCCGCCGCATCCTGTCAATATCGGTAACGTTAAAAATATTACCGAAGAAAGAATCGTTACAACAAACGTTGTTGTAAAAAGTGTTGTGAAATGTTGTCTTTTCATTTTCTTTACCTCATTGGGTTAAAAATTGTTAACGGAACAGGAAACAATTCCCCGATCCTTTTCGTATGCTTCTCTTTCAGGGGCGAAGGAGTTTTCGTTAAATTTAGGTGAATATACTCGTTATACTTGAGTTTTCTGTTTCTATAACGGCAACATCCCGTTGCCGTGAATTTCTTTCGGCAGCGAGGACGTGACCGTTACTGATGAGGACACTACCGTTACGATTTGTCAAAATATTATTAAACGCAAAAAACGTGCCAGTTTTGTGATTAAATTGTTAAAGTTTTAAATTGAGCAGTAAAAAACGGAGTAATTCGTTGATAACTTGCTAAATTTAAAAGACTTAAAGCAAAACATACTATGTAACTATGTTTACAGTAATTAGTTTTATCAATTGTCAATATTCTGTCAATAGCCGGTTTGCTAAAAATTTTCGCCAATAATATGCCAATTTTGGGGAATTAAAAAAGACATTGTCGAAACAATGCCCTGATTCAAATACTATTGGGAACCTCTAAAAATTCAATTTTGATCTTGAATATTTGCCGCAACTGTCCCTAAAATTATGGGCTATGGGACATGAGGGACGATAAGGACAAAAAGGACAAATGAGTATTTTTAGAAATTCTCTAATTCCGTCATATTTCACGGCTCAACCGTAAAACAACCGTGAAATATGACGGCTACCCGTGAAATATGATAGTTTAGCAACAAAATAATTTCCGGTTCCTGATTTTTTTACATTTGGGAATCTCTAAAAAATTCAAATCTGTTTCCCACAAAAATAAATGATTTATCATTTTTTTGTTATATTATCCTCAGATTACGCAGATTTTTGCCCCTACTTGTAATTCCTTTCCCTTTTACTAGAATCACACCAATTGTAATTTTTTATCCCTTTTTCACCCCTTCGGAGAATAAACCGTTTGATCATTAAAAATTAAACGATAAAAATTAGACGAAAAGTCATTAGTCCGACTCCAAAATCCTTGCAAGATTGTTTTTTGGACTGCATCTTTCCCGTTGTTCAACCACTTTTTTAAAAAGTGTTAATAGCGGGTTACTGTGCCTTGTTTGACTGTTACCAAAACGAATGAACTTACGTCCGCTGTAAGCGGGCGTTGGCTCATATTGTTTTGGTAACGGTTCTTGCAAGGATACCGGGAGTCGGGCAATGGGAGACCAATGCCCTTTCTTTTTGCGCAACTTTCCGGTTGCGGCTCTGATGATGGTGTGTTGCTCCGATTCTCGTCCGGTTCTCCGCAACGCAACGCAACACGATGGCAAAAGCGTCCAATTCCAATCTGCATACCGCCAAGAACAAAAAGAATGATGAGTTCTACACCCAACTGACTGACATTGAAAATGAATTGAAACATTATAAACAACATTTTACCGGCAAGACCGTTTTATGTAACTGTGACGATCCGCGTGAAAGTAATTTCGTCAAATATTTTTTCGATCATTTTTATACTCTTCGTCTGAAACGGCTGATTGCAACTTGCTACAAAAATTCGTCTGTCGATTTGTTTAGTACGCATACCGCAAAGCAATCGGTTTGGTTAGATTACACCGGCGAAGGGCGAACCGACGATGTCAATCCTGACCGCCGGAAAATGAAACCGAAAACATTCAAAGGCGACGGCGATTTTCGCAGTCTTGAATGTATCGAATTATTAAAACAAGCCGACATCGTTTGCACCAATCCACCGTTCTCGCTGTTCAGAGAATATGTTGCGCAACTCGTGGATTATGATAAAAGATTTTTGATCATAGGACATCAAAACGCAATTACGTACAAGGAAATTTTTAAATTGATTAAAGAGAATAAAATTTGGTTAGGATATGGATTTACAGGCGGAGCAGCACATTTCATAAATTTACATTACGAGGATTATGCAACTGCAAGTAATCACAAGGAAGGGATGATAAGGGTTTCAGGTGTTCATTGGTTTACAAATCTTGAAACATCGAAGCGGCACGAAAAATTAGAATTGTACAAAAAATACAATCCGGCAGAATATCCAAAGTATGACAATTACGATGCAATAGAAGTATCAAAAACAACAAACATACCAATGGATTACGACGGCGTTATGGGTGTGCCGATCACGTTTCTCGATAAATATAATCCTGAACAATTTGAGATTATCGGATTAGATCGATATGTTGTAGGAAATAGAACGCCGAACAAACGAATGCAACTTGACGGAAGAGAACTTTACGCTCGTATTTTGATACGTTATCAGCGTTAATTGATGTGAAGTTCGTCGGCACTGGGCTTGCCAAGAAAATAAATATAAGCGATAATGGTTGAGTGTATTTTTCACACGTTAAAATTGGTTTTTTGGTTTTTTGTTTTGTCCAAAAAATTTGTAATATATCAGTGGAGTTTTTATTTTTAATGTGAAAAGCAGAACAGGCAAACCTCATTTTTTTCTTAACTAAACGATTCACCAAAAAAACCTCAGTAGCAGACGAATGCCTACGAGAAACAAAACGGTGTTTGCCCGCATTGCAAGCAGCCGTTTGACATTACAAAAATGGAAGGCGATCATATCACACCTTGGAGTCAAGGCGGCAAGACAACAGCGGAAAATTGCCAAATGCTTTGCAAAGACTGCAATCGGAGAAAAGCAGGATGGTAACATTAACAGTCTATTTTAATTGTAATATATCAGTGGAATTTTCGAAAATTTGTTTACGAATGGAAATTGAAAGGTAGGCGACCTTTTGCCAAAACATTGCCTACCTCGCGAAAATTCCACTGATATATTACCTTTTTTTCAAATCCTTTTATCTAATTTTTGGGCAATAATTCTTCCTACTGTCTGAATTGCCTGCACGAGCAAAATGATTAGGATAACGGTAAAAATCATTACTTCGGGCTGGTAGCGGTAATATCCGTAACGTATCGCGAAATCGCCGATTCCGCCTCCGCCGACAAGACCGGCAACTGTTGAGTAGGAAATAAAGTTGATGCTGATTAATGTTGCAGAGCTAACCATGCCGGAACGGGCTTCACGGTACAACACTTTCCAAATAATCTGATAAATGTTCGCACCGGCTGCTTCCGCCATCTCAATCACTCCACGATTTACTTCAAGCAACACCTGTTCAATAAGCCGTGCAAAATCCGGTGTTGCACTAATCGTTAACGGTACAATAACCGCCGTTGTTCCAAGCGATGTACCAACAATTAACCGCGTCAACGGAATAATTGCAACAAGAAGTACAAGAAACGGAAATGACCGGATAATATTGACCATTGCGTCCAACACTAGGTAAATTCGCTGCTTCTGCATCATCGACCCCGGACGGATCAAATAAAGATACGTGCCAAGAGGAATACCAAGTATCGCCGCAATACTCAACGTAAAAAACATCATATAAAATGTTTGCCCGAATGCTGTCGTAATTTGGGGCATGAGTTCCCATATTTTGTTCATTAAATTTCTCCTCCATATAATCAAATGATCCGGCGGTTACACACCTCTCACGCCTGATAGGTTAATATTGTTATAAAAGGCAGCTGTATTTTCTTGTTGCAGCAACCATTGCCTTTAGATTTTCGATACGAATGTTCGGGGAAAGTCCGCATCCGGGCTGAATAATAACGCCTGTCTTGTACTTTAATTTTCCAATTGTTTCCTTCAAACGAGCATCAACCGTATTAACGTCACCCAAATACAACGTGTCCGCCGGATCAACTCCGCCCGCAACCGCAAAACGTTTCACAAATATCTTTTGCGCAACATCCAAATCCACCAATTCACTAAAATATAAAATGTCGGCACCCGTCTTTCCCACCAAATCAATAATAGGATATTCCCCGCCGCAAGGATGATATAACGTCATTGCTCCGGTTTGCTTAAAACCTTGTATGGTTTTCGTCAAATAAGGAAGTGCTAACTCGGCATATATCGCAGGGGAAATACAGGAAGGCGAGGATGTCCCATCGCCAATACTGAGCAAATCCGCTCCGGCATCCACAAAATGTTGCGCAAGTTGTATCTGTAAGTCGGCAATACGATCACATATCCGATGAACCAAAGGTTTATTTTTTCGGGTAGAACCCAAAAGAACTTCCAACCCCAAAAGACGTGCCGCTAAATTGAATACTCCATAAGAATTTACCTCCAACGTAACACGCTCGCCAATTGCTTTTTTTATCTGCCGCACCGTCGTCAACAACGCTTGCACAAACTCGTTTTTCAACGCATCGGAAAAATCCAACTTATCCACCTCTTCAATACTAAAAACCGTCGGCACTCCAAATTGCGGATGATCGTTCTCTGGCCAGTTCAACCGTGCGCCCAAAACATCCTGAGTCGCCGGCGCAAGATTCAAACAAATAACATCATCATCAACCGCTTCATACATCGCAAGCTCCGATTGAGTCATCGCCTCCGCATCGAGAAAATAATCCCGATTCAATTTTCTACCAATTAACGCCGGTCCCAACGGCGACTTGTTCCCAAACACCGGAATATAATCCACCGGCTTCCAATGCACCGCCGCCCAAACCCGTTCTTTTGAAGTCATCGTCATCAATCTTTAATCCTCTCTTTTTATTGTTTCACAACTTGAATCTTTCCCGCGATTCAAACTTTTATGGGGATTACTCCCGTAACTCCTAATATGTTCCCAACCTCGATAGGGTGTCGATTGAGGATTTTGTTCCAACATTTTGGCTTCGTCAAAATATTTTTGAATATCATGGTTACGGTAAATATTACGATCTTCTCCAATCGGACAAACCTTCATGCACGCATAACACGGATTTTTGTAATCAGCCGCCAACTTCACATTATAAGCACAACATTGACAATCATTGACCACTCTTGCTCCGCTAGGACAAATCAATAAACAATTAAAACACTCGTTGCATAAATTTGACCGCTTGGAGAAATCGGACAAATTAACGTTAGTAAAATCAGTGTCTGTAGAATCAACATGAGCAAAATAAACGTTGCTAAAATTGGTGTTATCAAAATTATTGTTCGCAAAATCAACGTCGGCAGAAAATGAAGTAACAATTGCCGTCAACTTTATCCGCATACCAAATTCCGGTGTAATCAAATGTCCGTTTCTTCCGATAAAACCCAAACCTGAACGAACTCCCCATTCCGTAACCTGCCGCTCCTCCCAACTTGTAATTTCCGCAAATTCACCGATATCGTTCAAATAATTGGCAAGACGTATTGCCGCTTTATCTAAAACCATTTTTACCGTTTTGTCATGTTCCAATCCCCAAATAGACGGAGCAGTTTCAATAATCGGTAAAAGAAACGGAACTCCCAAAATAATGACAGTTTTACCCAGTGGATAAGAAAAGTAAGTATCGCTTTCCCGCTCTGATTCCCATTTGGCCAATCCGCATAACGGTGTTTTTGCAACAATTTTAATGTTTTCCGCTGTTAATGGTTGATCCTTTAACAGTTGTCGATATTGTGTAATTTCTTGAAACGTAAATCGATAGGTTGTCAAAACCGATGTTGTAATCAGTTCGCCCATACCTGCAAGATTTCCGGCAATCTCATGGTTATAAACCAAAATGATTGCGTTCTTTTTTGCGAGTGAACCATCGCTGTCGCGGGGAATGTACACCGAAGGACAACCGTTTTCGTTCAATAATTTTGCAAGTTGATAAGCGGTTTCATCCAATATCTCATTTATCGTACATTCATTTACCGTACATTCCTCACGCCGTCTCATACCGATAACAATTACTGTTTCTGTACCAGACCATATTGCGCCGGGACATAAATGTTTCGGAATATCCGCCGCATCACACCATCTGGAAACCGGAACAAAAGCAATTGCCGAAATTCCAAAATTCCGCGCCCGACCGCATATCTGTTTCGTTATTTCGTCTTGATTTATTTGATTCATTATGATTTGGTAATATTTCAGTTGTATCAAAAATATCGTTGTCATCCGCTCAAGCGATCACCGGTTAAATTTCCGCCAATTCCCATTGTCCATTTGGTGTAATCATGATGTGCTGCCAGATATTCTTGTGTTTTCGCCGCGTGATAAAGTTTTCGATCCTCACCTACCGGACAGGTCTTGATACAAAAACCACAATGATTATAAGGATTTCCGTCAAAGGCTTGATTCGCGCATTTAATTTTGTTCATATTATTACGTCCGTTTTTTTCATTTTGTGAGAACACCTTTTCAGGACACATTCGTACACATATTCCGCAACGGTTACACAAATTTTTAACGATCATCGGCGAGCCTTGCATTTCTGCTGTTGTAAAAACCGAAACCAATCGGTGACGGGGACCGTATTCTTTTGTGATAAGCGTTTGATTGATACCGATTGTGCCAAGTCCCGCATAGTACGCTGCCCATACATGCGAAAAAGCCGTGCAAGGATTTTTCCGTAACATTCTCTGATGTCCGTAACCGTCTCGGCTGACATGAAGGGATGCATAACCTTTTCCAATTAAAAATAAAGCAATCAAATAAGCAATCTCGTCCAGCCGTCTGTTGAGAATATCATATTGGGAACGGTACAGATGGGATATTTTGGTTTCGACAATCGGCAGCAAGGACGGAACACTAATTGAAATCACCGTTTTACAGTCTGACCATAAAGCGTCAGGATAAAAATCCGGCGGAACATCTGCCTCGTACCAACGGGAAACCGGCGCAAATCCAATCAATCCGGCTCCAATCTCCTTGGAATATTCTATTACTTTTTCTTGTAACATTATCATTGTCCGATTCTCCGAATGGTATCCGTCTATTGGGAATCTCTAAAAATATTTTTGTAACTATTCAGTAGAATTTTTGTCAATTTGTTTTCGTCGGGAAATCAAGAGGTAGGCGATGTTTCGCTATTGGCTAAAAACATCGCGTCGGCGTACTCGCCGACTTGACCCTGTGTTCGGATGGCAATTGGTGTTGCCTACCGTTTTGCGTTCCAATTTCCTGCCGTTCACAGGGGCAAGTCGGCTATCGCCGGCGCAATGTTTCGGCGAAACATTGCCTACCTTTCGGAAATTACACTGATATATTACAAATATTTTTTACATTAAATTCCTGCACCGCTTGAGAACAAAAATCGTGCCAATTCGGTTTGGAATATTTGTGATTCTTTTGACATATCCAAAGTTTCAATAAGTCGTCCTGTTTCCATGACCGCAACACGGTTACAAATTGATCGGACGGCGTCCATTTCATGAGTAACAAGGACAATTGTTATTCCAAGTTCATCGTTAATTCGTTTCAGGTATTGCAAAATGCTTCGCGTGGTTTGCGGGTCTAATGCTGATGTCGGTTCATCGCAAAGGAGGATTTTTGGTTTTGTAACAATTGCTCGTGCGATGGCGACACGTTGTTTTTGACCGCCGCTTAACTTCGACGGATAATCACCGGCTTTGTCGGACAAATCAACCGTTTTCAAACTTTGGAACACCCGCTCATATCGTTCGGTTTTCGGAACATTGGCAATCTCCAACGGAAAGGCAACATTCTCAAAAGCGGTGGCATTTTGTAACAGGTTGTAATGTTGAAAGACCATTCCGATTTTTTGCCTTCGCGTCAATAATTCTTTTTTGACCAGCACGGTCAAATTTTCTCCATCAACAAAAACTGTTCCGCTGTCGGGTCGTTCGAGTAAGTTAATGCAACGCAAAAGAGTGGACTTGCCGGCACCGGAAAGCCCGATAAAACTAAAAATTTCTCCCGCCTTAATATGAACAGACACCGAGTCAAGTACCTGCAAAGTACCGCCTGATGTTTGATAATTTTTTTTGAGTTCTATCAGCCGAATCATTTTGATCACCGCAAAATTAGGATAATACCTGATTTTTTTACAAAATGTAAATACAAAAACCGTGCCAGTTTTGTGATTAAACTGTTAAAGTTTTAAGTTGAATAGTAAAAAACGGAACAATTCGTTGATAACCTGTTAATATGAAAAGACTTAAAGCAAAACATACTATGTAACTATGTTTACAGTAATTAATCTTACCAAACGTCAATATTCTGTCAATAGCCAATTTATCAAATTTTTCGCCAATAATATGCCAATCAATTTTGAAAAAATTAAACAAGGCATTGCCGAAACAATGCCTTGTTTCAAATGGGAACCTCTAAAAATTCGTTTTTGATCATGGAATTATTTGTCCTTTTTGTCCATGAAGTCCATTATGTCTCTAAAATTCAAGTATATGAACATAATGGACAGGCTGATGCGAAAATAATATTTTTAGCGGTGCCTAAATACTGTTAAGAATTTTTTAAAAGTTCCCCAAAATTATTCCCCTCATATTTAACGGGTTCATTCGGGTTCATCCATGAAATAGCCGTGAAATATGACGGCTGCCCGTGAAATATGGTAGTTTGATGCGACTCCCGCTTGACGTGACAAGGTTTCTTGGGATTTCCGATAGGACAAGCTCTGAACAACTTCACCAACGGATTCTTTTAACTCCGACGTATAATGATGACGTTTGGAGATCTGCCAATGAATCGCAGAAGGAATAAATGTCTTTTTCGTTTGATAATCAAGAAGGCGTTGGCGGCGGATTTCGATGTCGCCAAAACTGCTCACAATCCGATAAGGACATTGACCGTGACGGTGAAGTTGCGGATTGGACTGTTGGTGACTGGCGGCGATACGCTGATCTGCAACATCAAGAGTCTGACTGGCAACCTCGCGAGATAGATACT